>DASVOL010000713.1:0-5255 GCA_036383375.1 Bradyrhizobium sp.
CAAGGTCTGGACCATATTCCGACTTCCGCGACGGGTAGGTGTCCAGATGCGCTTCAGCGGTTTCCACCGAGCACATCGCAATCCACTGGCTGACGAGTTTCTGATAAGGCGGGAAATGCACCTCGCGGATGTCCGCACCGAGCTCGGCCAGCGTGCGCTCGGCCTGCACCAAAGCGGCAACGACCTGCCGATCGATCCCCTCCTGGGTGTATCTGCGATCGACGCCGATCCTCAGGCCCCGGATGCTCTCGCCTGCGCCGGCCAGATAGTTCGGCACCGGCGCGCGCAAGGCGGTCGGATCGTTGACGTCCGCGCCCGCGATCACGCCGAGCATTGCTCCGGCGTCGGCGGCGCTGCGGCACATCGGTCCGACGTGATCGAGCGAGTCCGCCAACGGGAAGACGCCGTGCCGGCTGACGCGGCCCCAGGTCGGCTTGATGCCGGTCAAGCCGCAGGTCGCTGACGGAAACCTAATCGAGCCGCCGGTGTCGCTGCCGATCGAGCCGTAGCAGAGCCCCGCCGACGTCGCGACGCCCGATCCGCTCGACGAGGAGCCGACCCAGTAGTTCACGTTCCACGGATTGAGCGGGGCCTGCACGGCCGGATGATGGCTGGTATAGGCGCCCTCCGTCATCTTGAGCTTGCCGAGCGTGATCGCGCCGCCGAGCTCGAGCCGGTCCACGACCGTAGCGTTGAAGGACGGCACAAACTTCGCATGGATCGTCGTGCCGCCCGCGGTCGGCGCAAACGTCGTGTAGCAGAGGTCCTTCAGGCCGATCGGAACGCCGTGCAGCGGGCCGCGCCAGATGCCCTTGGCAATCTCCGCGTCGCGCTGCTTCGCCTGCGCCATGGCCCGCTCCGCAAGGACGAGCGCGTAGCCATGAAACTGCCCATCGAGCTTCGCAATCCGGCCGAGGATCGCCTCCGTGATCTCCGAGGCCTTCGCCTCGCCACGGCGAATGAGCCCGGAGATCTCAGTGATCGACTTGTAGTGCAATGGATCCGCTGACATGTCGTTGTAGCCCCGGCTAGAACTGGACGCCGCGCGTCAAGGCGCCGTCCACGACGAGGTTGGTCCCCGTGATGAAGCTCGCCGCCTGGCTCGCCAGGAACACCGCGGCGTTCGCCATCTCCTGCGGCGTGCCCATGCGGCCGGTCGGGTTGAGCGCCAGCGCGGTCTTGTACAGTTCGGGATTGCCGTCCTTGATCATGTTCCAGACACCGCCCTCGAAATAGGTGTTGCCCGGCGACACCGAATTGGCCCGGATGCCCTTGGCCGCGAGCTGGTAGGCAAGCCCCTGCGTGTAGTGGATGATCGCCGCCTTGAACGTCCCGTAGGGGCCGCTGGCAAAATCCACCTCGCGCCCCGACACGCTGGAGATCGTGACGATCGCAGCGGCCCCGCTCTTCTCGAGATACGGCATCGCCGCGTTGACGAGCCGCACCGTTCCCATCATGTCGGTGGAGAATTCCTTTTCCCAGCTCTCCTCGTCCTGCCCGATCGACAGCGCGCTGACATTGGCGACCACGACATCGATGCCGCCGAGCTTCCCGGCCATGTCGGCGACCCAGGCCTTCAGCGCCGGTCCATTCGAGACGTCGACCGCACTACCGAACGCCGCAACGCCCTTGGCCTTGATCGCGGTTACCGCAGCCTCGACATCCGCCTGGTTGCGGGCGCAGATGCCGACATTGGCGCCTTCAGCCGCAAATGTATCGGCGATCGCGCGGCCGATCCCCTTGGTGCTGCCGGTGACGAGAACCTTTGCTCCCTTGAGTCCCAGATCCATATCCATTCCCTCCGTTGTTATCGATTATCGAACGCGTACTCCCTCACCACATGCCGTGGTCGATCAGAGCAGCAGCTGCGCGCGAACATTGTCCGCGTTGACCTCATCACCGGCCAGCGATCGCGTGATCTTGCCCTTCTCCATGATGTAGCAGCGCTGGGCGATCGCCAGGATGGTGTCGAGGTTTTGCTCGACGAAGATGATCGTCGTTCCGAGCTCGGTGCGGAACGATTGCAGCGCCTCGCAAATGTGCTGCACGATCGAGGGCTGGACGCCCTCGGACGGCTCGTCGAGGATCATCAGCGACGGATTGCCTATCAGCGCGCGGCCGATCGCAAGCTGCTGCTGCTCGCCGCCCGACATGGTGCCGGCGATCTGGCGCCGGCGCTCCTTCAGGCGCGGAAAATACGTGTAGACGAGCTCTGGCAACTTCTTTCCGTCGGGGCCGCCGATCAGCTCGCCGACCTGCAGGTTCTCCTCGACACTCATCTGCGGAAACACGTCGCGGCCCTGCGGAATGTAACCGAAGCCGGCGCGCGCCCGCGCATCGGCCTCGAGCTGCGTGACATCCTGATCCATGAAGGTGATGGTGCCGCGCCGGCTCTGCAGCAGGCCGATCAGGCAGCGCATCAAGGTCGACTTGCCGACGCCATTGCGGCCGATCACGCCGACGATCTCGCCGCGCGCGACCTGCATGCTGACGCCCTGCAGGATCGGCGTCGCGCCGTAGCCCGCCCAAAGTCCGGATACGTCCAGGATGCGATCAGTGGGCATGAGTCTTACCCAAATAGATTTCCGCGACCTTCTCGTCTTCCAGAATGGACTCAAGGCTGCCGCGCGCGAAGATCTTGCCAAGATGCAGAACGGTGACACGCTGGGCGACCTGACGCACGAACGCCATGTCGTGCTCGACGACCAGAACCGTCATGCCCTCGGCATTGAACGACTTGATCAGCTCGCCGGTCCTGTAGGTCTCTTCCGGCGACATGCCGGCGGTCGGCTCGTCCAGCAGCAGCAGCTGCGGCCGCAAGGCCAGCGCCATCCCGATCTCCAGCCATTGCTGCTGGCCATGCGACAGCGCACCGGCGAGCTTGCCGGAGTCCTCGGCCAGATTGAGCAGCGTCAGCAGCCGCTCCTCCTCGGCCCGGCATTCCGCGCCCGAAAGCCGCTCCTGCAGCGCGATCTGGATGTTCTGCCGCACCGGCAGTTCCTTGAACACGCTCGGCGCCTGCATCTTGATGCTCATGCCCCGCTGCACCCGCGCGTAGGGCCGCTCCGCGGTGATATCGATGGAGTCGAAGAAGATGCTGCCGGTGGTCGGAGGATAAAGGCCGACGATCAGCTTGAACAGCGTGCTCTTCCCGGCCCCATTGGGCCCGATCAAGCAATGGACCTCACCGGCATTGACCGTCAGGTTGACGTCGGAGACCGCGGTCAATCCACCGAAGCGCTTGGAGACGCCTTTTACATCGACCAGCGCCATGGATCAGGTCTCATCCGATTGCAGACGGCCGGCATCCGCCAGCGTAGGAGCCTCGTCGCGCCGCCGGCGCCTGCCCCACCAGTCGACGACAAGCTTGCCGATGCCGAGCACAAAGCCCTGCGGCGCCAGCATCACGGTGGCGAGCAGCAGCACGCCCATCAGCACCAGCGCCGCCTGCTGGCTGTAGACCGTGATAGTCTGGAAGCCGAACAGCAGCAGGAACGACCCGACCAGGGTCGCGGTCAGATCATTGCGTCCGGAGAACGCGACCCACACGATCGGCATCGCGGCTGCCGGCAGGCCAATGCTGGACGGCGTGATGAACTGCCCCCAGGATGTGTACAGCGCGCCGCTGAGGCCCGCGAGACCGCTGCCGATCACGAATGTCAGGAGCTGATATTTGCGGACGTCGTAGCCGAGCATCTCGGCGCGCTGCGGATTTTCCCGCGTCGCCACGATCACGTTGCCGACGCTCGAGTTCACCAGCATGCGCAGCGCGATATAGACGATCACGATCAGCGCGATCATGAGGTAATAGAGCGCCGATCCCTCGATATCGAAACTGCCGACCGTGAGCGGGTCCATTCCCTTCATGCCGTTGAAGCCGTTCAGCCGCGCCGGACCGATATGCCATTCAGGTCCTGCGGTCTGCCCGAGGAAGAAGGCAAGCACCAGCGTTGCCGACAGCGTCACGATGCCGAAGAAGATCCCGCTGATGCCGCCCCAGATCATGAAATAGCCGAGGACCCCCGCCGCGATCATCGCGATGACAACCGAGAGCACGAGCGCTACGATCGTCGCCGTTCCCCCACCCATGTTAATCGCGAGCACGCCATAGCCGTAGCCGGCAATGCCGAAGAAGAAGGTCTGGCCGAACGACAGCATGCCGCCGTAGCCCCACATCAGGCAGAGCCCGAGCGCCATGAAGATCCAGATCAGGAAGTAGGCAAAGTTGCCGACATCGTAGGAGTCGGCGAACAGCGGATAGATCAGCGCCCCGGCCAGCACGGCAAGGAAGCAGGACCAGAAGATCTTTCCGCGTCCGAGCGTCTGTGGACCATCGAGCAGCTTCAACATCAAAAATTCCCGTTTAGCGCCCACGACGAACCAACACGCTGGATAGCCCTTCAGGCAACACCCGTATGATCAGGATGACAGCAAACAGCATGCCGATCTGCCCAATGATTTGCCCATAGCTCGCATTCAGCGCCATCCGGATCATGGCCAGGAACACCGCAGCCGGCGCGGTTCCGAGCAAGACGTTCGCGCCGCCGATCACGACGGTGACGAAGCTCTCGACCACGAAGGTCGCGCCCATGGTCGGGATCAGCGTCATGGTCGGCGCATAGAGCGCACCGCAGAGCCCCGCGAGCGCCGTGCCGATCCCGAAGCTGATGGAATAGATCCGCCCGGTGCGCGCGCCGAGCGCCTTGGCCATTGCCGCATTCTGCATCGTGGCGCGCGCGATTACGCCGAAGCGCGTCTTCATGAAGATGATGTAGAGCCCCACCAGCACCGCGACCGCACAGCCGAACAGCACCAGCCGATAGGTCGAAAACGTGTAGCCCCCGATCGCAAAACTTCCCTCCGGCGTGCCGATGCCGCGCACCGCGGAGCCGACGATCAGCAGCATCGACTGCGTCACGATCAGGCTGAGGCCCCAGGTCGCGAGCAGCGAATCCAGCGGACGCTTGTAGAAGCGCCGCACGATCAGGAACTCGACGATCACGCCGATGATGCCCGCAGTCAGCGCGGCCAGGATCTGCGCGATCGGCAGCGGCACGCCGAGATTGACGAGCCCGACCGTCACATAGGCCCCGCACATGATGAACTCACCATGCGCCATGTTGATGACGCCCATCATGCCGAACACGATGGCAAGGCCTGCCGCCGACAGGATCAGGAACGCGAAGACGTCGGCGAACTGATAGAATACCGAGAAGAGTTCAGCCGACATTCCACTCTCCGTGATCACGGCGCCG
>DASVOL010000714.1:0-9007 GCA_036383375.1 Bradyrhizobium sp.
CGCGTCGAGAGGATGAAGAACAGCAGATCGTCCGCCAACGGAATGCGGAAGCGCGAGAACGCGTAGGCCGCGAGCGTGCCGAGGAAGACCGCGAGGAAGGTCGAGCCGAAGCCGATGATCAGCGAGTTGACGAAGCGCGGCACGACCTTGGAGGGACCTGCGATCACCATGTCCCGCTTGCGCACCAGCTTGTCGTACCAGGTCTCGGGCGGCGGCAGCTTGGCGATGAAGTCCGGCGTCTGGCGCGTCCGCACCGTGAACAGGTTGACATAGCCTTCGAGCGTCGGCTCGAAGATCACCTTGGGCGGATAGGCGATGGCATCGCTCTGCGACTTGAATGCGGTGGCGACGATCCACAGCAGCGGCAGGATCGTGATCACGGCGTACAGGATGACGAATCCGCCGGCGAACGCCTTGGTGCGTGGCGAGGCCTCGACGATCGAATGCGCAGTGGATTTGGTGGCGGCAGCGGTCATCGTTGCTTCACCTTGTTGAGCGTCTTGACGTAGATGTTGGCGGCGCCGAACACGGTCACGAACAGGATGATGGCGAGCGCCGAGGAATAGCCGGTGCGCCACTTCTCGAACGCCGCGCGCTTCAGCGAGATCGACACCAGCTCTGTGGTCGAGCCCGGCCCGCCCGAGGTCAGGAGATTGACCATGTCGAACATCTTGAAATTCTCGATCGCGCGGAACAGCACCGCGAGCATCAGGAACGGCACCGTCATCGGCAGCGTGATCGACCAGAACTGCCGCCATGCCGAGGCGCGATCGACTTCCGCGGCCTCATAGATGTAGTCGGGAATGGAACGCAGCCCGGCGAGGCAGATCAGCATCACGTAGGGCGCCCACATCCAGGTGTCGACCAGCACGATGGTCCACGGCGCCAGCGACACCTGCCCGGTCATGCTGAACGAGCTCGGCGGCACGCCGGTGAACAGGCTGATCAGATAGTTGAACGGGCCGATCTGCGGCTGCAGCAGCAGCGTCCAGAAATTGCCGACCACCGCCGGCGACAGCATCATCGGCAGCAGGATAATCGTGGTCCAGAAGCTGTGTCCGCGAAACTGACGGTTGATCAGGAGCGCCAGGCCGAAGCCGACGACCACCTGCAAGGCCACCGACGAGATCACGAACTGCGCCGTGGTCTGCAGCCGGAACCAGACGTCCTCGTCGCTGAGGATGTCCCTGAAATTGTCGAGGCCAACGAACCGCAGCGGCAGATAGGACATGCTGAGGTTGAGGTTGGTGAAGGACAGCCGGATCATCCAGATCAGCGGAAAGATGTTGATCGCGAGCAGCAGCGCGATCGTCGGCGCGACGAACAGCCAGGCGATGGCCCGGTCCGACAGGCCGTGGACGCGCCGCCCGGCGCGGGATTTTGCAGGCTTGCTCACGCCTGGGATCGTAGCATGATCGGGTTGGAGGATCGTCGTCATCGTGTCCATCAGCTGGCCTGGGCCGGTTCGGATTCCCCGAGGCGGCCCTCGGGGAATCCAGTTCAGGTGAAGTGGGGGCGGACGCTATTGCGAGGCGACTTCCTTGCCTTGCTCCTTGAACACCTTGGTCCAGTCCTTGACCAGGAGATCGAGCGCCTGCTGTGACGTGCCCTTGTCGGCGACGACGTAGTCGTGCACCCGCTTCTGCATGTCGAGCAGCAGCTGCGCGTAGGACGGCTCGGCCCAGAAGTCCTTCACGATACCCATCGACTCCAGGAATTGCGGCGCGAACGCCGCGCTCTTCGGGAAGTCGGGCGCGTCGACCACCGCCTTGAGCGCCGAGTAGCCGCCGATCTGCCACCACTTCTGCTGCACGGCGGGCTGCGCGAACCACTTGATGTAGGCGAGCGCGTCGTCCTTGTGGTCGGAGGTTGCCACCACCGAGATGCCCTGCCCGCCGAGCTGCGTGAAGTGCCCCTTGGGACCTGCCGGGTTGACGAAGAAGCCGATCTTGTCGCCGCCGACATTCGGATCCTTGTAGAGGCCGGGGAAGAAGGCGAACCAGTTCATCTGCATCGCGACCTGGCCCGACTTGAAGGCATCAAGTCCTTCCTGCATGTAGGCGTTGGTCATGCCCGGCGCGGTGCAGCACTTGTAGAGCTCCTTGTAGAACTCGAGCCCCTTGGCGGCGTCGGCGGAATTGACGATGCCCTGCATCTGGTACGCCTTCTTCGGATTGTCGTAGGCGAAGCCGTAATTGTAGAGCACGTTGGTCACGCCCATCGTGATGCCTTCCGAGCCGCGCTCGGTGAAGATGTAGGCGCCATAGACCTTCTTGCCGTCGATGTCGCGGCCCTGGAAGAACTCGCCGATCTGCTTCAGCTCGTCATAGGTCTTCGGCGGTGCCAGATCGCGGCCGTACTTGGCCTTGAACGCGGATTGGATCTCGGGCCGCGAGAACCAGTCCTTGCGGTAGGTCCAGCCCACCGCATCGGCCATGGCCGGCAGCGCCCAGTAGTTCGGCGTGTTCTTCGGCCATTGCGAGTAGCCGACGACGGTCGCCGGGACGAAATCGTCCATCGAGATCTTCTCCTTGTCGAAGAAGTCGTTGAGCTTGACGTACCACTTGTTCTCGGCGGCGCCGCCGATCCATTGGCTGTCGCCGATGATCAGGTCGCACAGCTTGCCGTGCGAGTTGAGCTCGTTGAGGAAGCGGTCGGCGTAGCTCGTCCAGGGGACGAACTCGTATTTCATCTCGATGCCGGATTGCTTGGTGAAGTCCTTGCCCAATTCGACCAGTGCGTTGGCCGGATCCCATGCCGCCCAGCACAGCGTAAGCTGCTTGCCTTGTGCTGCGGCTTGCCCGCCGCCAAGACCGCCGAGCGCTGCGGCCGCAACGACCGCGGACGCCACCGTACTGCGTAACCATCCCAATCTTCGCATATCCATTTCCTCCCTATCGTTGAAGCACCTAACTCGCCCGGCGCATCCGTGCCGGATTGACGCCGAGTCTTCGAAAACCGAGTTGATGAGCGATGATGGGAGACGAGACTGAACGCGTCCGGAAACCGGGTCCGGACGGCTGGGCTCCTCCCACGCATCAGCTCGATGCGCGATGTTTATCGTTTTTGTAATACTAAACGTATTACTAAATTCAGGAACCCGTCAAGCGGGTTTCTTGCGAGCCGCGAGGATCCGCGATCTGCGCTATCTGATGCTGGATAATCGCTGCAGTGCACCAAAACACACAGCGAAGAAAACGCAGCGCTGGGCTTCGCCTGGTGTTTAGTGAGTCATTTTACTGAACGTTCAGCGTAATGACGAACGCTACCCGTGTCGCCTGACGCCGTCGGAAACGAGCGATGGCCAACGCCTCACCCGTTTCGCATCACCTCGTCAAAGCAAGGCGAACGCGATCGAACACAGCCAACCGCGGAGCGCGATCAACAAACGTGCGTTGCGTCGTATGGCACTGCCACACTGCCGCGAAGCGCGGCGAAGCCTGGGACGAACGAGAGCGACGTCGGAACAGTCCGCGCTTCGCGAACTCGCTCACTGGTTCAGGATCGGCGGAATGTCCTTGGCCGCCTTCGGTCCGGGCAGCGAGCTGAGATAGGCGTGGATGTCGGCGGCATCCTTGTCCGACAGCACGTCGGCGGAGAATGACGGCATGTCGTTCGGCGCCTCGCGCAGGAAGGCGATGAAGGACTCCACCGGCAGCGCGATCTGCGCCAGCGCAGGCGTCAGATAATTGAAACGGCCGCCCTGCCCGGCGCGGCCGTGGCATTCGAAGCAGCCGTCGGCAAGATAGAGCCGCTTGCCGTTGACGGCATCGCCCGCCGGCGCGTCCTCGGCGCGCGATGCGACGACGTTGCCGGTAGCGAAAGCCCCCGCGATCGCGGCGACGGCGGCAAGACGCTTCACAGATGTCCTCATCATCGCCATCTCCGCTTCACCGCTGATCCATCACGACGTCGAGCAGCGCCGGCTGGCCGCTCTTGACCATGGCGATGGCGCGCTTCAGCGCGGGCGCCAGCGCGCTCGGATCGCTGATCGGTCCCTCGCCATAGACGCCGAACCCCTTCGCGACGGCCGCGTAGTCGACGAAGGGATCCTTGATCGTCGTGCCGATATCGGCGTTGGTGATGCCACGGCCATGGCGTGCGGCCATCGCCTGCAGGTACATGTATTCCTGATGATAGGCGCGGTTGTTGTGCACGATGTAGAGCATCGGGATCTGATGGTGCGCGGCCGTCCAGAGCGTCGACGGCACGAACATGAAGTCACCGTCGCCGCCGATCGCAACCGTCAACCTGCCATGCCGCTTGTTGGCGAGCGCGGCCCCGAGCGAGGCCGGCAGGGTGTAGCCGACACCGCCGCCGCCGGACACGCCGTTCCATTGATACGGCTTGGTGAAATTCCACAGCCGATGCGGCCATGACAGGCCGATCGAGGTGCCGACCAGCGACCAGTCCTCATCCTTGATCTGGCTGTAGAGCTCGGCGCACAGCCGCGCCATGGTGATCGGGCTCGCGTCCCAGCCGATCGTGGCGTCAAGCTTCGCCTGCTCGACGGTGGCGAGCTTGGCCGCCGCGAGCTTCTTGCCGCGCGCATCGAACACGGCCTTGCGCCCCTCGTCGATCCGGCGCTTCACCTGCTCGGTCAGGGCCGGCAGGCTCGCCTCCGCATCACCGGCGATGTCGAGATCGACCTCCTGATAGCGGCCGAGGTCCTGGTAGTTGGCCTTCATGTAAAGGCCGCGGGTGCCGAGCGTGACGATCTTGGCCGTCTTCTTGTAGCGCGGCTCCGACGTGCGTACGATGCGATCGTGGAAATCGCTGAGCGAGCCCCAGATGTCGTTGACCTCCATCGCCAGGATCAGATCGGCCTGCGACAGGATGGAGCGGCGGAACGACTGGTTCAACGGATGGCGCGAGGGAAAATTCATCCGCCCGTAATTATCGATCACCGCGCATTGCAGGGTTTCCGCCAGCTCTACGAGGCGCGGCATGCCGGCGGGCGTGCGCGCCATGCGGTCGCACAGGATCACCGGGTTCTCTGCCGCGACCAGCATCTTCGCGAGCTCGGCCAACGCTGCGTCGTCGCCCTGTGGCGCCAGCGCCGGGGTGAATTTCGGGATGCGCAGGCGGTCGCGATTCTCGATCGGGTTCTCCTGCAGCTCCTGGTCGAGCGACAGCATCACCGGCGCCATCGGCGGCGTGGTTGATATCTTGTAGGCGCGCAGCGCCGATTCCGCGAAATGCTGCAGCGAGGCCGGCTGGTCGTCCCACTTGACGAAGTCCCGGGTCAGCGCCGCGGGATCGATCGCCGAATGCGGCCATTCGGCGCCCGGCGCACGCTTGTCGGCCTCCATGATGTTGCCGCCCATCACGATGACGGGGACGCGGTCGCACCAGGCGTTGTACATCGCCATCGATGCATGCTGCAGGCCGACCACGCCATGGCAGATCATGGCGAGCGGCTTGCCTTCGATCTTGGCGTAGCCCTGGCCCATATGCACCGCGATCTCCTCATGCGGACAGGAGATGATCTCGGGCTTCTTGTTGCCGCCATGATTGATGACGGCCTCGTGCAATCCGCGGAAGCTCGAGGCGCAGTTCATCGCGAGGTAATCGATGTCGAGCGTCTTGAACACGTCGACCATGAAGTCGCCGCCGCTCGAGGTCTGATTGACCGGATCGGCTGGCGGCGGCATCGCATCCGCAGCCGCGAGCCTCGGGCCCGGGGGCGCAGCTTTGGGACGTTGTTCGGAAATGCCTGGCAGCGCTGTGTTGGCGGCCGCAGGTGCAGCCAGCGCCGCCGCACCGGCGACGGTTGCACCTTTCAGGAAATTTCGGCGGCCGGGATCGAGCGCGCCTGTGCGGCGCGAGTCGCTGCGTTTCGACATGGCGTCCTCTCCGGGAACTTAGACCAGATGCCTACGAGCTCATTGCTTGTTGGCATCAGTGTCGTCCCGAAGCTCGGCAGCCGTCAATACACAGACGCGTAAGCGTGCAGCTTTTGGCTGAGGTGCTCCGCGAAATTGGCATGGGAGGAGGAAGACGCGCTGCGGGCTAAAGCGCGATGAGATTGGGGTGAATCGTCATCCCGCTTTGGCTTGTTGCTAAAGCATGATCTTTTCGGAAAGCCGCTTCGCACTTTTCCGGATCATGCTCTAGCGCGCCAGCGCCGCGATCAATTCGACTTCGATCGATGCGTTGCGCGGAAGCTGCGCGACGCCAACGCTCGTCCTGGTGTGCAGTCCCCGCTCCTCGCCGAACAGCTCGATGATCAGCTCCGATGCGCCGTCAGCGACCGCGGTCTGACCGCTGAAATCCGCCGCGCTGTGCACGAACACGGTGAGCTTCAGGATCTGCGCGACATTGTCGAGCGACCCCAGATGCGCCTTGATCGCGGCCAATCCACGGATCAGCGCCAGCCGCGCGCCCCGCTTGGCCTCTTCCAATGTGACATCGTGGCCAACCTGGCCGACGACATGCACCTTGTCGCCGTCGCGCGGAAGCTGACCGCTGACATAGATCGTGTCGCCATGGACCACGACCGGCGCATATGCGCCGCCGGCCGCCGCCGACATCGGCAGCTCGATGTTGAGTTCGTTCAGACGTTGCTCGAGGTTCACGATGCATGCCAGCGAGCTGGCCCTCCTGTCGGATCGCGGCGGCTTTTGAGCGAAACGAAGCTCCGTCTGCTGCCGGGGCGCTTCTGTTAACCCGGTTCTGCGCGACGCGGCACCTACGAACATGCTCTCGGAGCAATTCTGCTTGCATCAGCGCTGCGTGAGGCTCTTCCGATACGCGTGGAACATGCCGGCCATGTCTTGCCGCCAGACGGGATTTAGCGGCCATATTTTGGCCATAGCCCGTTTCTTAAAGGCCCGTGCGGGCTATGTCCCCGCCTCTGTTTTGCGTCGCCTGACCGGTGCGGTCGCTTCGCAACCAAATCGCAGATCATCGCTGCGCCCCTCCCAGAATCAGGATGGTCTGCCAACAACAAGAGGACTTTGTAATGCGTAAAACTTTCGCGGCTGTCGCCGTGCTTTTGGCCTTCGCTTCGTCTGCTGCTGAAGCTCGCGGCCGTCATCACCATCATCGGCACACTGCACATTCCGGTCGCCCCGCGGCGTGGTGCGGGTGGTTCATGCGCACGCAGGTCGGCAGCGATCCGGGTCCGCAATACAATCTGGCGCGCTCGTGGGCGCGATACGGCAGCAATGCAGGCGGCCCTTCGGTTGGCGCCATCGTCGTCTGGCGTCACCATGTCGGCAAGATCGTGGGCCACGAGAATGGCCAGTGGATCGTCCAGAGCGGCAACGACGGACATGCCGTGCGCACGCGGCCGCGCTCGCTGGCCGGCGCCATCGCGTTCCGAAACGCCTACGCTTCGTTCTAAGGGAACTCTCGAACGCTTCTGCTGACATGCAAGCCGGCGACGCTCAGCGGTATACGAACCGTTCATCATCGCGGCTTACGTTCAAGCGGGGTTTCGCCCTGAAGCCCTCAGACGGGCGCCGTCACCTGCGTTGACCTGGTGGCGGCGCCTTTTTCAGGAATGCATTGGTTTGCCTCGGAAACCGAAGAAAATTGCCACCGCCTCCCGGACTGCGCCTTATTGGTCCGCCGCCTACATGAGTTTCTGCAATGGCGCGGCCGTTTTCGCTGTGACCGGCGGCGTGCTCGGATTTCTCCTCGTCGCCAAGCACTGCACGTGAACAACGGCCGGATCGACGGTGCGCACTTCAGCGCTTTCCAAGACTGTTCAGATACGCGCAGAACATGTCGGCCATCGCGTCGGCGTAGCCCTCGATCTCGGCCTGACTTCGCGGGCTTTCTGAAAAACTCTTGCCGACCGTGCTCATCGTCGCCGAGATGAGACTACCTGCCATCGCACGCACGGCGTCCGACGTCCTCGGCAATGCCTCACGCATGAAGACCTCGACGATACGCGCGCCGGATGCCCGCACCTTGCGCGCTTCGGGCGCGTCGCGATAGAGCGGCGCGGCGTCGTTGAGTGCGACGCGCACCGCGGCTTCCTCGCATTCGGAGCGGATGAAGGCGTGCACCAGCGAACGCAACCGCTGCAATGGCGGCCGCGAGCGATCTTCGAGAATGTTGCGCAGCAGGCTGGAGTTCTGCCGCCACTCATCGCTCTGCAGCCGGAACAGGATCGACGCCTTGTTCGGGAAATATTGGTAGAGCGAGCCGACGCTGACGCCGGCCCGCTCGGCCACCCGCGCCGTGGTGAAGCGCTGCGCGCCCTCCTTGGTCAAAACCTGAATAGCGGCATCGAGAATCGCCGCGACGAGCTCGGCCGAACGGGCCTGTTGCGGCTGTTTTCGCGAGGAAATTGAAGAGCTTCGCCGTTCGGTCATGAACGCCTTGGGGAATGCGATTAGCGAATGCGAATAATTATTCGTATTTCAGGCGGGGCGCAAGGATGCGCCGCTTTTGGACTGGAGACCGACATGACCACCACCCTCAATTCACCTGAGCTTGCGGGCCTGCTCGACCGCCTGTTCGCGCAAGCCTCCGCCGCGAGGGAAGAAACCCGGCGCGCGGTGGCCGACCTTTCCGACGAGGAGCAGGCGGGCCTGATGCGCAGCAGGACCGACTACCGCGCGCTCTACAGCCGCTTCAACAACGTGCCGCTCGCGGTCTCGCGCGAGACCGGCACGCTGCTCTACATGCTAGCGCGCGGTGCGCGGGCGCGGAACATCGTCGAGTTCGGCACCTCGTTCGGCATCTCGACGCTGCACCTCGCCGCCGCGCTGCGCGACAATGGCGGCGGCCGGCTGATCACATCCGAATTCGAGCCGTCCAAGGTGGCGCGCGCCCGGGATAATCTCGCCGCCGGCGGCCTCGATGACCTGGTCGAGATCCGCGAGGGCGACGCACTGACGACGCTGCGCGCCGACCTGCCCGAGACGATCGACCTCGTGCTGCTCGACGGCGCCAAGGCGCTGTACCCCGACATCCTCGATCTCGTGGAGCGCCGCCTGAAGCCGGGCGCCTTCGTCGTCGCCGACAATGCCGATTACAGCCCCGACTATCT
>DASVOL010000715.1:0-2793 GCA_036383375.1 Bradyrhizobium sp.
GAGGTCTGCTGCTGCTCGCGCGCGATGTCCTGGGCGAACTGGGTGAGACGGCGGTCGAGCTCGCCGACGCGTTCCTTGGCGCGCTGCTCCTCGCGGTCGAGCATCTCGCGCGCATTGGTCAGGCGCTGCAGGCCGGCGGCGGCGCGCGCTTCGGCGTCGCGCAGCGCCGGAAGTTCGGTGGCGCGGATCGCCTGGATACGCGCGGCTTCCGCTTGATGCTGGGTGCGCTCCGCCATCTCGCGCACGGCGAGATCATGGGTCCGCCCGGCGTCGTTGACGTCGGCATTGGCCCCGATCCAGCGCAGATGGAACAGCATGGCCTCGGATTTGCGCACCTTGGCCGCGACCTCGCGGTAGCGGATCGCCTGGCGGGCCTGCTTCTTGAGGCCTTCCATCTGGCCGGTGAGCTGGCCGATCACGTCCTCGACGCGGGTCAGGTTGGTTTCGGCCGCCTTCAGCCGCAGTTCCGCCTCGTGACGGCGCGCATGCAGGCCGGCGACGCCGGCGGCGTCTTCCAGCACGCGGCGGCGCTGCTCGGGCTTGGCCTGAATGATCTCGCCGATCTTGCCCTGGTGGACGAGGGCCGGCGAACGCGCGCCGGTGGCGGCGTCGGCGAACAGGATCTGCACATCCCTTGCGCGGACGTCGCGGCCGTTGATGCGGTAGACCGAGCCGGCCTCGCGCTCGATGCGGCGGGAGATTTCGAGCAGTTGGCTGTCGTTCATCGCGGCCGGCGCCGAGCGATCGGAATTGTCGATCGTCATCACGACTTCGGCGTGGTTGCGTGCCGGGCGGTTGCCGGAACCGGCGAAGATCACCGCATCCATGTCGGCGGCGCGCAGCGACTTGTGCGAGGTCTCGCCCATTGCCCAGCGCAGCGCTTCGACGAGATTGGATTTGCCGCAGCCGTTCGGTCCGACGACGCCGGTCAGGCCCGGCTCGATCATGAAATCGGTGGGTTCAACGAACGACTTGAAACCGTGCAGGCGGAGGCGCGTGAGCTTCATGTACACAAATCTCGTTTGGCCGGGCGCGAATCTCCCTGCCGTGACAATACCATGGATGGCAATGTCGGTGTCTGGGGTGAATAGCTGCGTGCAGCTCTCATGAGCGGCGACAATGGCGATGCGAGTGCGTCAGGGCAACCGCTTGACCAAGCTTTTCCCAAGGGATTTGCGAGGGATTTGCAGGGGTTTTGTGGCCTCTGCATGTCCTCGAAGATTCGCATCACGCGAATCAGGTTTTCAACAACCAAATTATGCGACGGCCGCAGGCCGTGATCGCAAATCATCCACAATTATCGTGCCCGACTCGAAATCGGGCACGACGACGTCAGGTGCAACGGCGCGTGATCAGCTCTTCAGCAGCGGATCGATGTGCTTGCTGAACTCCTCGAACGAGGTCTCGCCCTTCAGCATCTCGCCGTTGACGAAGAAGGTCGGCGTCGAGTTCACCTTCAGCACGTCGTTGGCGTATTTCTGGTCGGCGGCGATCTTGTCGAGCAGCGTCTGATCTTTCAGGCAGTCCTCGACCTGCTGCTGGCTGAGGCCGGCCTGCTTGCCGATCCGCGTCAGCGTCTCGGTGGTGTTCTTGACCACCCAGTCGTTCTGCTGGCGGAACAGCAGGTCGATCACGGCGAAGAACTTCGGTGCGTCGTCCTTGGCGATGCAGCGCGCCAGCATCGAGCCGGCGGCGGCCTTGATGTCGAGCGGGAATTCCCGGAACACGTAACGGACCTTGCCCGAGTCGATGTAGGTCGACTTGATCTTCGGGAACACGGTCTCGTTGAAATTGGCGCAGTGCGGGCAGGTCATCGAGGCGTATTCGATGATGGTCACCTTGGCGTCCGCCGGACCGAGGCCCATGTCCGGCAGCGACTGCGGCTTGGCGACCTCGGCGGCGGTCTGCGCGAACGCGTCCGTGATCAGGCGCAGCGGCGACAGCCCGGCGAGGGCGGCAAGCCCGGTCAGCGAGAGAGCGGTGGTGAAAGCGCGGCGCGTGATGATCAAGGTCAGCTCCCGGATTGGCGCATTCACGCCAGAATGAAGGGGGTCCCGAAAAAGAAGCCTTCGCTAGCTTGAAACGACCATTGTGGCAATGCCGGGGTCTCGCGGCCGCGCCTGCGAAAAGCGTCAATTTCGCTTGATCGAGGCACCCAGCCGGGCCAGCGCCGCGCGCAGATCGTCGTCCTCGACGGCGGCAAGGTTTGCGGCCTCCCGGGCCACGGCTTTGGCGTCGGGCTGGCGCGGCCGGGTCGGGGGGGCACGGCGTGAAAGCGGCGCCTGCCGGATCGTCAGGCGGCCGACCGCGTGCCAGCCGAAGAAGCGGTTCACCCGCTCCAGGATGACGTCGGAGGAGTGCTGGATCTCCAGCGCCATCGGCCCCTCGACCCGCAGCACCAGCGTGGCCGGCTCCTGAGGCTGCCCCTCCACCGGCCGAGGCCACTGGATCTTCAGCG
Organism: Bradyrhizobium sp.; assembly: GCA_036383375.1. Taxonomy (GTDB): domain Bacteria; phylum Pseudomonadota; class Alphaproteobacteria; order Rhizobiales; family Xanthobacteraceae; genus Bradyrhizobium. The sequence goes on from DASVOL010000715.1 coordinate 2,459, forward strand.
GCTCGCAATAGGCCGCGATCCGCTCCCCGGCGATCTCGGTCCAGCGCGTCACCAGTTCGCGCGCGGCAAAGCCCTGCTTGGAATAGGCGTCGGTGAAGACGTCGCTGAGCAGGATCGACAGGGGCTTTGCGCTAATCGGGCCGGGTCTGGGCATGGGAGGGTTATAGCATCCCGCAGTTCGCGTGAGGAACGTTCCTGCCGTCATGGCCGGGCATAGCCGCCCGAAGGACGGCGTCGCTTCCGCTCGCCCATGTCCCGGCCATACACGCCTTTGTTTCCCCGGACAAAGAAAGACGTGGATGCCCGGGTCAAGCCCGGGCATGACGGGGCGAGAT
>DASVOL010000716.1:0-2818 GCA_036383375.1 Bradyrhizobium sp.
CTTCACATCGGCCGTCGCGAGACCACCGATGTCGCCTCGGTCGGCCAAGTCTGCGCCGACGAAGGGATCGCGTGTGAAGCCTATCAGGATGGCGCGCTCGCGGATCGGTTTCCGTTCCTGAAATCGACGGCGGGAATGCTCGGCTATTTCGAGCCGCGCAAGGCCGGATACATCTCACCGCGCCGCCTTGTCCGGGCGCAGACGATCGCGGCCGAGCGCGCAGGCGCCCGGATCGTCAATGCGCCTGCACTGGGGATTTCGGAAAGCGGCTCCGGTGTGACGATCCGGACCCGATCGGGCAGTGTGGAGGCCGAGCGTGTGCTGGTTGCGGCGGGCGGGCACACCCAATCGCTGCTCGGCCGATCCATGGGCTTCACGGTCTATGCGCGCACGGCGGCGCTGTTCCGGCTCGGTGCGGCGGAGGTGCAACGCCTGGCCGGCATGCCGTCGATGCGCTGTCTCGGGCCGAAGGGCGACAATCCCTATATTCTGCCGCCGATCCCTTATCCGGATGGCCAGAGCTGGCTGAAGCTTGGTGGCGATCCCGTCGATCGTCGGCTCGACAGCGAGGCGGATATCAAAAACTGGTTCCGATCGGGCGGATCGGTAGACGTCGCCGACCGGCTGCAAGGCCAGATCCTTGACCGGATTCGCGACCTCAAATTCGAGGAACGCCGCGTCGTGCCCTGCATGACCACGTTCGGCGACACCGGCTTGCCCAGCATCGGACCACTTTCCGAGCGGGTCACGGTCGCATTCGGCTGCTATGGCAAGAGCGCGAAATGTTCGGACGAATTGGGCCGGCTGGGCGGCATGGCGCTGCTCGGCGAGGTGAGGGCAGAGCTTGCCCCCTGATCGGTACCCAAGATCCCAGTGCGATTTCTGCAATCGCACCATGATCGGACGACCATTGCAGTTTGCCGTTGTGCGGGACAACATAAAGCTATGAGCGAACAACAGATCAAGATCACCCTGGCGCAACTCAATCCGACCGTCGGTGACGTCACCGGCAACGCCGCGAAAGCGCGTGCCGCGCGCGACAAAGCGAAGGCCGACGGCGCCGACCTCGTGGTGCTGTCGGAGCTGTTCATCGCCGGCTATCCGCCAGAGGATCTGGTGCTCAAGCCGGCGTTCCAGTCGGCCTGCCGTGCCGCGATCGAGGAACTGGCGCGCGAGACCAAGGATGGCGGCCCGGCGATGCTGATCGGCACGCCCTGGGTCGAGGACGGCAAGCTCTACAATGCCTGCGCGCTGCTCGACGGCGGCCGCATCGCCGCGCTGCGCTTCAAGGCCAATCTGCCGAATTACGGCGTGTTCGACGAGAAGCGGCTGTTCGCGCGCGGCCCGGCCTCAGGCCCGGTGACGGTGCGCGGCGTGCGCATCGGCGTGCCGATCTGCGAGGACATCTGGCTCGAGGAATCCGAGGATTACGAGAACGTCGTCGAGTGCCTGGCCGAGACCGGCGCCGAGATCCTGATCGTGCCGAACGGCTCGCCCTATGCCCGCGACAAGGCCGACCTCCGCCTGTCGATCGTGGTGGCGCGCGTCACCGAGAGCGGGCTGCCGCTGGTCTATCTCAACGAGATGGGCGGCCAGGACGAGCTGATCTTCGACGGCGCCTCGTTCGCGCTGAATGCCGATCTCACCGTGGCTGCACAACTTCCGGCGTTCGAGGAGAACATCACGACGCTGACCTGGCGCAAGACCGCCGATGGCTGGCGCTGCAACGGGCCGATCACGCCGCAGCTCGAGGGCGACAAGGCCGACTACGCGGCCTGCGTGCTGGGCTTGCGCGACTATGTCCGCAAGAATGGTTTTCCCGGCGTGCTGCTCGGCGTCTCCGGCGGCATCGACTCGGCGCTGTGCGCCGCGATCGCGGTCGATGCGCTCGGCGCCGACAAGGTGCGCGGCGTGATGCTGCCGTTCCGCTACACCGCGCAGGTCTCGCTCGACGATGCCGCCAAGCTCGCCGCCGCGCTCGGCATCCGCTACGAAATCCTGCCGATTGCCGACGCCGTCAACGGCTTCGAGACAATTCTCGCGCCGGTGTTCAAAGGGCTGGAGCGCGACATCACCGAGGAGAATCTGCAGGCGCGCGCCCGCGGCACGCTGTTGATGGCGATCTCCAACAAGACCGGCGCCATGGTGGTGACGACCGGCAACAAGTCGGAGATGTCGGTCGGCTACGCCACGCTGTACGGCGACATGAACGGCGGCTTCAACCCGATCAAGGACATCTACAAGACCGAGGTGTTCCGCCTGTCGAGCCTGCGCAATGCCTGGAAGCCCGACGGCGCGCTCGGACCGTCGGGCGAGGTGATCCCGGTCAACATCATCATCCGGCCGCCGACCGCGGAATTGCGCGAGAACCAGACCGACCAGGATTCGCTGCCGCCCTATGACGTGCTGGATGCGATCCTCGAGCGGCTGGTGGAGCGCGAGGAGCCGCTGGCGACCATCATCGACGCTGGCTTCGACCGCGATGTGGTGACGCGCATCGATCGCCTGCTCAACATCGCCGAATACAAGCGGCGGCAGGCGGCGCCGGGGGTGAAGGTGACGCGCAAGAATTTCGGCCGCGACCGCCGCTATCCCATCACCAACCGCTTCCGCGATTTCGGCAAGGCGCTGCCGGAGCCCGACGAAAAGCTGGTGACACGCACCTCGCGCGCGTCGGCTGAAGCGTTCGAGGGCTGAGACTACTGCTTCTTCGGGATGAAGGTCGGGCCGACCGTGCGGATCTGGCCGTCGCTTGCGGGCGCGGCCGGCGCGGTGGCGTCGGCGGCGGCAGGTTGCTGCGGCTGAGCCGCCGCTGCGG
>DASVOL010000717.1:0-3440 GCA_036383375.1 Bradyrhizobium sp.
GTAGAGCCCGGCCTTCTTGGCGAGCTCGAAGTTCGGGCGGATGCCGACCGCCATCACCACGAGATCGGCCGCAAGCTCGGTGCCGTCGCCGAAGCGCACGCCGGTGACGCGGTCCTCGCCGAGGATCGCCTGGGTCTGCGCAGGCATCTTGAACACCATGCCGCGCTCTTCCAGCGACTTGCGCAAGAGACCACCGGCCACCGGATCGAGCTGACGCTCCATCAGGGTGTCGAGCAAATGCACGACCGTGACGTTCATGCCACGCTTCATCAGCCCGTTGGCGGCTTCGAGGCCCAGCAGGCCGCCGCCGATCACGACCGCGTTGCGATAGTCGGTCGAGGCCTTGATCATGCGGTCGACGTCATAGATGTCGCGGAAGCCGATCACGCCCGGCAGGTCCTTGCCCGGCAGCGGCAGCATGATCGGATTTGAACCGGTCGCGATCAGCAGGCGGTCATAGGGAACGCGATCGCCGGCATCGGTGACGACTTCACAGGTGCGGCGATCGATCATGCTGATCGTCTCGCCCTTGCGCAGCGTGATGTTGTTGTCCTCGTACCAGTCGACGGTGTTGAGCATGATGTCGTCGACGGTCTTCTCGCCGGCGAGTACCGGCGAGAGCAGGATGCGGTTGTAATTGCCGTACGGCTCGGAGCCGAACACCGTGATGTCGTAGAGATCGGGGGCGCGCTCGAGCAGCGCTTCCACCGTGCGGATGCCGGCCATCCCGTTGCCGATCACCACGAGCTTCTGCTTGGTCACTTTGTCGAGCATGGTCTGCCTTTCAATTCCGACGGCGCTATCCGGCGACGCGGCGTGCGTCGTTGATGGGCGCCGATAAAGGTTTGGAGTTGTAGGAAGCCCAGCCGCGGGCGCAGACCGTCTTCGATGACGACCGATGTTCCGTTATTGATTGATATTCAAAACGCGTGCCAACTCGGCGCGAACGAATCTTGCAGCAAAATCAATGGCTTTTCTGCGACCTCGCATGTGCCTGATGCCGCGGCGCGCGGCGGGCTGGCCGAATTTTTAGCCACGCCGATGATCTCTTGTGCAGCACAGCATCAGCGGCCGCGGCCGCAACCGTGAACCCGCCATTGATGCGCTATCGCGCGCTCGTGACGCATCGCACAAGAAAGCATCAGCGTGCGCGTTTGCGCGGCGGCGCTTGCTGCAAGCCACGCCAATCCCGATCGCGCGATGCGGTTCGCGATCTCGCGGCAACGCCTTGCGACTGCAAGGCAAAGCGACGCGATCGATTCGATGGCACGCAAATTGCTGACCTGAACGCTTGACGGAGTGCGTCTCAACGGCGAGCGCACTCACCATTCACCCACATTCGATTTATCTGCGCCCGAGATGACCGCACGTGTGCGGCCGCCTCCGCCGCATCACCGCGAGACGCTTGCGATGAAGCTAGCCGAGTTCAAGAAGGCAGGTCACTGGCCGACCCTGCTCGCCGCATTCCTGTACTTCGATATCAGTTTCATGGCGTGGGTCGCGCTCGGACCGCTGATCGTCTACATCGCGCGCGACATGAATCTGGCTGTGAACGAGAAGTTCACCCTGGTCGCCATTCCTGTGCTCGCCGGTGCGCTGCTCCGCGTGCCGATGGGCATTCTCGCCGACATCATCGGCGCCAAGCGCACCGGCATCATCGCCCAGCTCGTCGTGATCGCAGCGACCGCATCGGTCTGGCATTTCGGGCTGACCAGCAAGCTTGCGATCGAGCTGTTCGGGCTGGCGCTCGGCGTCGGCGGCGCCTCGTTCGCGGTCGCCCTGCCCCAGGCCAGCCGCTGGTATCCGCCGCAATATCAGGGCGTCGTCATGGGGATCGCCGGTGCCGGCAATATGGGCGTCGTGCTCGACACGCTGCTCGCACCGACCATTGCCGAACATTGGGGCTGGCAGGCCGTATTCGGCTGCCTCTTGATTCCGATGCTGATGGTGCTGGCCTATTACGCGGTCGCGGCCAAGGACGCGCCGGGCGAGCGCAAGAAGATCTCGCTGAAGGCCTACGGCGCGCTGCTGAAGGATTCCGACAGCCGCTGGTTCATGTTCTTCTACTTCATCACCTTCGGCGGCTTCGTCGGCCTCGCTAACGCGCTGCCACTCTATTTCACCGTGCAATATCACGTCTCGGGCGTGGCAGCCGGCATGCTGGTCGCGCTGATCGTCGCGTTCGGCTCCGGCTTCCGCCCCGTGGGCGGCATGATCGCCGACCGCATCGGCGGCATCCGCTCACTGTCGATCCTGTTCGGCGTCGTGGTCGCGGCCTATCTCGTCATCGCCTTCATGCCCGAGGGCCCGACTGCGCCGGCTGCGGGCGGATGGGCGCTCACCGAGCTGCCACACATCGCCTGGATCTCGGTGCTGCTGTTCTCGATCGGCGTGCTGGCTCTCGGCATGGGCAATGGCGCGGTGTTCCAGCTGATCCCGCTGCGCTTCCGCCACGAGATCGGCCTGATGACCGGGCTGGTCGGCTGCGCCGGCGGCGTCGGCGGCTTTTTCCTGGCGCAGACGCTCGGTTACGCCAAGGGCATGACCGGCGGCTTCGGCGCCGGCTTCCTGTTCTTCGGCGTGCTGGCATTGCTTGGCTTCATCGGACTTGCGATGGTCAAGGTTCGCTGGCGCACCACCTGGGGCGCAGTGTCGGGAGCGCGTGTCTAACGGCCCGCTCCGAAAAGGACGGGTTCGGACGTGGCGAACGGCGCGCAACACGATCTGGGCGTACGCGTCGGTTTCGCCAGCGAGACCGGCAAGCGCGCAGCCAATGAGGACTATGTCGCGGCCTGCCTCGGCCAGCCGGGCGCGCTGCATCGCGACGTCGTGGCCACGGTTGCCGACGGCGTCGGCGGCCACAAGGGCGGACGCGAAGCCGCGGAGGTCGCGGTCCGCAGCTTCATCGACGCCTATTATTCGCTGCCCGAGACGCTTGGCGTCCGCCGCCGCGCGGCGCGGGCGCTGGAAGCCGCCAACAGCTGGATCTACGGCCAGGGCCGCGTCGATGCCGCGCGCAGCGGTATGGCCTGCGCGTTCTCCTCCATCATCCTGTCGCGGCGGCAATGCCATGTGATCCATATCGGCGACACCCGCGCCTACCGCCTGAGCGACGGACGGCTGGAGCGCTTGACGCAGGACCACATCGCCGGCCGCGGCGACCTCGCCCATCTGCTCAACCGCGCGATCGGTTTCGAGGAGTTCGCCCGCTTCGATTACGCCTCGGTCGGACTGCGGCAGCATGACCGCCTTTTGATCTGCAGCGACGGGGTTCACGGCGCGCTCTCCGATTCCCGCCTCCAGCAACTGTTGGAGGAACGCACGCCGCCCGACGAATCGGCGCGCAGCATCGTCGATGCCGCGCTCGCGGCCGGCAGCAGCGACAACACGACCGCGCTCGTGCTCGACGTCGTCGACCTGCCGCCGGCGGACCGCGACGA
>DASVOL010000718.1:0-5631 GCA_036383375.1 Bradyrhizobium sp.
GGTCCTGCGCCCGATCCCCTGAATGGCGGAACCACCGGCCCGGGTCCGGGCGGCTTCGGCTCGCCCGGCGGACCATTCGGCCCCGGTGGTGGTGGCGGTGGCCCATTCGGGCCTGGCGGCGGATTCGGTGGTGGCGGACCGCCCGGCGGCATGGGCGGCGGTGGCCGCCGCTGATCCGGCAAAACAAAACCGGCGCAGGCTTGGGCCCGCGCCGGTTTCAGAAACGTGCCGTGTGATTGGAGACTTTAGCCCGCGCTGAGCCGGACGCCGGCGCGGAGGAATTTCTGCGGATCGACCGCTTCGCCGTCGATGCGGGTCTCATAGTGCAGATGCGGACCGGTGGAACGGCCGGTCGAACCGACGGCGCCGATCACCTGGCCGATCTTGACGTACTCACCGACCTTGACGCCGATCTCGGAGAGATGACCGTAGCGGGTCGAGAGGCCATTGCCGTGATCGACCTCGACCATGCGGCCGTAGCCGCCGGCCCAGCCCGCCGACACCACCTTGCCGTTGGCGGTGACGCGCACCGGATCGCCCTGCGCGGCGCGGAAGTCGAGCCCGGTGTGCATCGCCGGACGACCGAGGAATGGATCGGAGCGGACGCCGAAGCCGCTGGTGAATTCGACCTCGCCGACGACAGGCTTGCGGTATGGCACCAGCGCCAGCGTCTGGTTCAGGCGCTGCATCTGCGCGCGGTTGATGTTGATGCGATAGAGCTGGCGTTCGAACGCGCCGGCGTCGGGCGCGAGCTTCACCGGCACATAGGGGCCGCCCATGCCGGAGCGCGGCGTCGCGGCTTCGAGCTGCGCCATGTTGAGGCCGAGATCGGAGATCACGCCGCGCAACCGGCGCACCCGCGATTCGATGCCGTCCTCGACCGAGGAGAGCGCGGCGACCTGGCGCCGCTCGACCTGATCGAGCGAGGTCTGCAGACGGACCAGGACGTTGTCGACACCCTGGGCCTTGGCGAACTGGTTCAGTTGCGCCTTGGCGATCAGCGGCGCGCGCGATTCCAGCCGCGCCTCGCGATCCGGCGGCGCCACGAAGATCACGGTGTCACTGATGGGGGAGGGCTTCGGCGTGCCGGATGACGGTGCAGCGTCGGCGCGGCCCTGCGGCTTGATCGATCCGGTGGTCGTAACATCAGGCATCGCGCCGAGCGCGGTGGCGCGCGATTCCAGCGCCGACTGCCGCTTCATGATCTGGTCGAGCTTCTGGTCGAACTGCTCCTGATCGAGCAGCTGACGGCTGGTGGTGCGGTCGACCTTGGCGCGCAGCTCCGAGATGCGGTCCTCATAGGCGTATTGCATCTCGGCCTGGCGCGCGATCAGCCGGGTCAGGACGTCGTCACGGAACGCGAAATAGGTCGCGGTCGCCGCCGACCACATCCCGAGCAGGACCACGGTGCCGACCGCGATCCAGAACACCACCGGCCCGAACCGGACCTGCTTGCCGGCATGGACCAGCGTATAGCCCTCGCCGGAGGCCGCCACCGCTGCCTGCTGAGCGACCGGACGGCGCGCCGGCGTCCGGCCATGGTCCTGGGGATGATGGTGTTTCTGGTGATGACCGGACCGGCTCGACATCGGTACTCCCGCGGCCGGTCGGACCAAGCTCCGTACGGCTAATTTGCGGGGCGATTTGAGCTCGCCATGGTTAATTTTCAGGAAACGGAACCTCTCCGTCAGAGCGATCGGGCGGCCTCCAATACCGCTTCGGCGTGGCCGTCGACCTTCACATGGCGCCAGATACGGGCGACTTTTCCACTGGAATCGACCAGAACCGTGGTGCGAATAATTCCCATGAAGGTCCTGCCATACATGGATTTTTCGCCCCAGGCGCCATACGCCTCCAACATCTGATGGGCAGGATCCGAGGCCAGCGGCACCGACAGCTGGTGTTTGTTTCGAAATGACTCCTGCGCCTTAACCGTATCGGCGGAAATGCCGACCACCTCGGCCCCCGAGGCCGCGAACTCGTTCTTGAGCCGGGTGAAGTCGATCGCCTCGCGTGTGCAGCCGGGGGTGTCGGCGCGGGGATAGAAGAACAGCACCAGCTTCTTGCCGGCAAAATCCCGCAGCGAAACGCTGCCTCCGCCGTCGCGCGGCAGGTCGAAGCCAGGCGCCGCGGCGCCCTCAGTGAGTGTGACGGCGGACGACTTGGTCACGCTCGCGACCGCCTTCGGCTTTAACGGTTTCGATGCTGGCTTGTGCGAGGCTTTGCCTTGAACACCCGCTGCGCTCTTGGTCTTTGCGGTTTTGGCCACAGCCTTCTTCGCAACCGTTGTGCGGGTTTTCATCGCGGACTTCCCAGTGCTTGCGCTTGCGGCGCGCGCAACCTTTGTTGCGACCCGCTTTCCGGTTGTGTTGGAGGATTTCTTGCGCGTTTTCTTGGACATACGCCTTCCTTTCGTCGCTTTCCGAAGATCAACCATTGGGGTATTGCGGGTCTCATTCGCAGCGGCCGGATTCGCATCGGCCGCTGGGCAAGTTTGATGGCCACGGAGTATGGTGACAAGGAATTCGACGCGTTACCCGTCCGCTTGCTGAATTGGCTTTCGATTGGTTGGTTTGGTCCGTTCCGGGGGCCATCGGCGAGTAACATGATTAGGCGAGGATAGGCGGCGATGCCGGCAAGGGAGCGCTCGATAACAGTCGACGGGCGCCCCGATGGCGGTAATCAGCTTCGCCGTCAGCACCGAGAGGCAATGGCAAGGAACACGTCGCCGCAAGGTCCAAATTCGCGCGCCGGGACTGACTTCTCGCAATGGGAAGACGAAGGCGCGTGGGACGAGCAGGATGAGGCGGCGGGCAACCGTGCGCGGCAATTGCTGTCGCGTTCCAACACCAACCTGCATCGTTTCACCGACTTCTGTTCCGGCATGCAGCGCTGGTTGAACGGCGAACGCTGGATCCGTCGCATCGGACTGGTGCTCGTCGTGCTGGTCGTGCTGTTCGCGACCTGCTTCGGCGCGTTGTGGTGGCGGCTCGGCGCAGGTCCGATCAATCTCGATTTGGCGACGCCGTGGCTTGCCGCGGCGATCGAGGAGAATATCGGCCACGGCAACACGGTCGAGGTCGGCGGAACGCAGATCGAGCGCGCCGGCCGCGTCAGGATCGCGGTGCGCATCCGTGACATCATCGTCCGCGACCGTGACCACGCGGTCGTTGCCAGCGCGCCGAAAGCCGAAGTGCGCTTGTCTGGAACGGCATTGCTGATGGGCCAGTTGCGGGCGGAGAGCCTCAATCTGGTCGATGCGGAACTGTCGGTGCGCATCACGCCCGACGGCAATGTCACCGTGTCCGCCGGCGACACCGCAAAACCGCTCGCCACCGGCGTCGCATCCAAGCGGGACGCGGGGCTGCCGCCGACATTCCCGCGGCCGCCAACCGCTGCACCGCCGCCGCCGGTTGCCTTGCCTCCTGTGGCCTCCGGGCCCGCGGCGGCCGCACCCGATTCGGCCCAGAGCGGGCTGCTCGCCGGCCTCGACTGGCTCGACAGTCTCAGCATGACCGGCCTCGACGGCCAGAACCTCAACGAGATCGGCCTGAAGAACGGCAATCTCGTCGTCGACGACCAGCAGCGCGGCAACAAATGGAGCTTTGAGAATATCAGCCTGAGCCTGCGGCGCCCGAGCGGTGGCGGCGTTGCGCTCAGCTTCGGCGAGGACGGGGCAAAGCCCTGGTCGGTCCGCGTCCTGGTCGGACCGCAGCAGAACGGCGTGCGCTCGGTCGACATCAAGGCCGACAAGGTCTCCACCCGCAACATCCTGCTCGCGATGAGGACCAAGGATCTCACCTACACCGCCGACCTGCCGCTGTCGGGCGAGATGAAGGGCGAGCTCGGCCGCGACGGCCTGCCGACCTATTTCCGCGGCAAGCTCAATGTCGGCGCCGGCAACATCATCGACACCGACACGCCCGATTATCCGATGCCGGTCGATTCGGCCGAGATGAGCGTCGAGTGGGATTCGGGCCGCCGCGTGCTGCTGGCGCCGATCAAGATCGTCTCGGGCGCCAACCGCATCACGCTGCTCGGCCATCTCGAGCCGCCGAACGACAACGTCACCGACTGGCAGGCGGGCCTGTCCGGCGGCACCATCGTGCTCGCCGGCGCCGACAAGGACGAACCGCCGCTGATCTTCAATCGCATCAACATCGGCTTCCGGTTCGACACCGAGAAGAAGCGGGTGCTGCTGACCCAGGCCGATATCAGCAATGGCGAAATCGGCGTCGCCGGCACCGGCAGCATCGACTATTCGGGCGAGCCGCGGTTGCAGCTCGGCTTCGCCGGCACGCCGATGTCGGCTTCCGCGCTGAAGCGGATGTGGCCGATCATCATCGTTCCCGAGGTGCGCGAATGGGTGCTCGAGCGGATCGACCGCGGCACGCTCCAGCGCATCGATGTCGGCGTCAACTCGCCGGTGCATAATCTGTCGCGCAAGGGACCGCCGATCCCGGATGACGGCCTCTCGGTCAACATCGTCGCTTCGGGCGTCACGGTGCGTCCGGTGGACAAGATGCCCGCGGTGCATGATGCGGATCTGAAGGCCAGGGTGACCGGCCGCACCGCGACCGTGACCATCAACCAGGGCATCGCCGACACGCCGGCCGGCCGCAAGATCACACTGTCGGATTTCAGCTTCGAGGTGCCGGACATGGCGCCGAAGCCGTCGCCGTCGAAGGTCAAGTTCCGGGTCGACTGTCCGGTGCCGGCCGCCGCCGAAATCCTCGCATCCGACCGGCTCAGCGATCTCTCCGGTCCGCCGATCGATCCCAACGCCAGCAAGGGCAACGTCACCGCCACGATCAATCTCGGCATGCCGGTGACGGGCGGGCTGACCAAGGCCGACACGCAATATTCCGTCAACGCGGACATCTCCGGCGTTGCCGTCGACAAGCTGGTGATGAACCAGAAGCTCGAGGCCAACACGCTGAAGGTGATTGCGAGCAATGCCGGCTTCCAGGTCAAGGGCGACGTCAAGATCAACGGGCAGGCGGCCTCGCTCGATTACCGCAAACCGGCCGACGGCGATGCCGACGTCAAGCTGCAGGCAACGCTCGATGACGCGAGCCGCGCACGGCTCGGGCTTGATCTCGGTCCCGCGGTGTCCGGCGCGATCCCGATCAAGCTGAGCGGCAAGATCGGTAGCGGCGACAATCCCACCACCAAGATGGGCGTCGAGGCCGACCTGACCCAGCTCAAGCTCGACAACATCCTGCCCGGATGGGTCAAGGCGCAGGGCAGGGGCGGCAAGGCGACCTTCAACGTGGTGCCGAAGGGGCAGTCGACGCGGTTCGAGGATATCTCGATCGAAGGTAGCGGCGTTTCGATCAAGGGCGCGCTCGAGGTCGACCAGAACGGCGACCTGATGAATGCGAACTTCCCGACCTATGCGCCGTCGGACGGCGACAAGACATCGCTGCGGGCCGATCGCGGTCCCGACGGCGTGATCAAGGTGACGATGCGCGGCGACGTGTTCGATGGCCGCGGCTTCCTGAAATCGGCGATCTCCGGCCGCGACAGCGATCCCAAGAGCAAGACCAAGACCACCGATTTCGACGTCGATCTGAAGCTCGGCGCGGTGGCCGGGTTCAACGGCGAAGCGCTGCGCGGCGTCGATGCCAA
>DASVOL010000719.1:0-3026 GCA_036383375.1 Bradyrhizobium sp.
AGGCCGGCCAATCCGGCTGCGCCGCTTTCGCCGGCAACAATGGCCGGATCGTCGCCTGTCGGGTGCGCGAGCCGGCGCATCGCCGCCGCAGCACCTTCTTCGCCGACCATCATGAACGCGTCCGCCTTCCGCGACAGGATACGCCAGGCGACCAGAGAAGGCTCGTAGCATTCGAGCATCGCCATGATCGTCGGCTCGCCATGGGCGATCTTGATCGGTGCGCCCGCGATCGCGCTTTGATAGAGGCAGGCAGCCCGTTCGGGCTCGACGACCACGAATGTCGGCCGGCTCTTGCCGAAGACGACATCAAAGTAACCCGCGACCGCGGCTGCGAGGCCGCCGACGCCGGCCTGGATGAAGACGTGGGTGGGGGGCTCCGGCTGCTGCCGGAGGATCTCGTTCAGCATCGCCGTATAGCCCTGCATGACCAGTCCGGGGATGCGCTCATAGCCGGGCCAGGACGTATCCGAGACGACGATCCAGCGATTGTCCTGGCACACCTTGTCGGCGACCGCGACGGAGTCGTCGTAAGTGCCGGGCACCCGTACGATTTCCGCACCGAAGCGGGCAATCGCCTGTACGCGCTCGTCGGTGACGCCGGAATGCACGAAAATGACCGCCTTGGCTCCGACCATCTGCGCACCGGCCGCGACCGATCGCCCATGATTTCCATCGGTGGCGCAGCCGACCGTCAGGCCGCGCGCGATCTCGCGTATGGCGGGCGTCCCGATCTCGCTGATGTCCACCGCGCGGCCCAGCTTGCTGCCGGCATGCTCCAGCAGTAGCCTGACGACGGCGTAGGATCCGCCGAGAGCCTTGAAGCTGCCGAGGCCGAGCCGATGCGATTCGTCCTTGATATGGATGGACTTCACCTCGAATTCGCGGGCGAGCGCCGGCAGCGATCGCAGCGGCGTTTCCGCGTGGTTCGGTCGGAAGCTGAGAAAGCGCTCGACTTCGCTGGCTTCCTCACGCGCCAGCGTGGCGGCATCCGCCGGGTCAAGCGGTTGGTCGTGGGATGAACTTGTATTCGACAGGAACATTCGAACCGGCCTTCGCGATGAGTTGTTTGGTGGGGGGCTGCCGCCACTGATCGGACGTGTCGCCATCGGGCAGCGTAGCTTGCCAGGGTTCGATATACATACTATCATTGGGATGATGGTTCAATACGGATCTCGTGAGATGGCCGCCTGCTGTCGTTGCTGCGAAACGACCTTCGGAAAAGCGGGAAAAATTGTTTGCAAAAGGGATTGTCTTACTAATGATAGGACATTATAGCTCAAGCAGACGAGGTGACGGATGACCATATCGATCAACTTGAACGCCGACATGGCCGAAGGGTTCGGTGCCTACGACGTCGGTGACGATGCCGGGATCCTTGAGATCATCGGCTCGGCCAATATCGCCTGCGGCTTTCACGCCGGTGACCCGCGGGTGATGCGCAACGTCGTGCGCGAAGCCAAGCGCCTCGGCGTCACGATCGGTGCGCATCCCGGGTTCAACGATCTCTGGGGCTTCGGGCGTCGACGCATCGATATGCGCCCCGATGACCTCGAATACATGGTCGCCTACCAGATCGGCGCGCTGCAGGCGATGGCGGCCTACGAAGGCGAGCGGGTCACCCACCTCAAGCCGCATGGCGCGCTCAACAACATGGCCGCCGAAGACGCCGAATACGCACTGGCGATCGGCCGCGCCATCAAGGCGGTCGATCCGCGCATCATCTATGTGGCTCTCGCCGGGTCCGAGATGGAGAAGGCCGGCCGCAAGCTCGGACTTCCCGTCGCCATCGAAGGCTTCTGCGATCGCCAGTACGACGACGACGGCAATCTGACGTCGCGCAAGATCGCCGGCTCGGTCATCAAGGACGCGGCGGTCGCCACCCGGCAGGTGCTCGATATGGTGTTGAACAACACCATCACCTCCCGCAACGGCAAGAAGATCACATGCAAGGTCCACTCGCTGTGCGTCCATGGCGACGAGCCCACGGGTGTCGCCACGGCCCGTGCGGTGCGGGAGGGCCTCGAGAAGGCCGGCGTCAAGCTCGTGCCGCTCACTGAAATGCCCCTCGACTAATCCTGGAAAGGCCACCGAGACATGAATACGAAACCGACGATTGCCATCCTTGGAGGAACCGGTGACTTGGGATCCGGCCTCGCGAAATGCTGGCTTGCGGCGGGCTACAAAGTCATTCTCGGTTCACGCTCTGCGGAGAAGGCCAGGAGCACGGCCCAGACCATGATCGGCGACGTCGCGGGCGACGACAATTCCGCCGCCGCCCGGGCTGCCGACATCGTGGTCGTTGCCGTGCCGTTTGCAAGCCATGATGCGACGCTGAACGAAGTCAAGGACGTGGTTCAAGGCAAGATCGTGGTGGATGCCGCGGTCCCGCTGGTGCCGCCGAAAGTATCCGTCGTCCAGCTCCCGTCCGCCGGCTCGGCCGCGCAGATCGCGCAGCAGTTGCTCGGACCCGGCGTGCGGGTCGTCTCCGCTTTCCACAATGTGGGTGCGACCAAGCTGCATCAGGGCAGCCGGGCGGATTGCGACGTTCTGGTCTTCGGCGACGACAAGGCGGCGCGCGACGTCGTCATCGGTCTCGCGAGCGAAGTCGCATCCGCCGGTATCGACGGTGGCGTGCTGGCGAATTCGGCGGCGGCCGAGGCGCTGACATCCGTGCTGATCGGGATTAACCGGCGCTACAAGGTGCCCGGCGCCGGCATCCGCATCACCGGCCTGTCCGCGAGCCCGGGTGTCTGATCCATGCCTGTGGGGACGCGAGTCGAATACATCGCCCTGCAGGACATTCGGCGCGTCGAGCCGGGCGAGGATCTTGCCGCGCTCATCAGGCAGGGCCTCGCCGGGATGTCGCTCGAACTGCAGCGCGGCGACATCCTCGTCATTGCGCAGAAAATCGTCTCGAAATCGGAAGGACGGTACGTTCGGCTGAGCGA
Source organism: Bradyrhizobium sp. (assembly GCA_036383375.1). Taxonomy (GTDB): domain Bacteria; phylum Pseudomonadota; class Alphaproteobacteria; order Rhizobiales; family Xanthobacteraceae; genus Bradyrhizobium. The sequence continues at coordinate 2,949 of DASVOL010000719.1, forward strand.
CGTCGAGCCATCGCCCGAGGCGCTCGAACTCGCGGCGACGGTCGGCAAGGACCCGCGCTTCCTTGAGGTCGTGCTGCG
>DASVOL010000720.1:0-6120 GCA_036383375.1 Bradyrhizobium sp.
CGGAGTCCGTCGGCCATTTTCTTCTCTTCCCGTGGTTGTTCGGCCGCACTTAAGGAGCGGCAGGAATTATTGTCAATATGAGATAATCCGGCGCAGGAGCGTGGCTGGTCTGCGGCAAAATCGCCCCCATTATTGACAATAACCATGGCGCCATGCTGACCTCCGGCATCGCCCCGAAGCCGAGCACGCATGACAGCCGAGCCCACCTTGCCCGAACTCCAGACCCCCTCGCGCGAGGAGGAACAGGCGGAAGTGATCCGCCGGCTGGAGGAGGACATCATCTTCGGCCGCTTTGCGCCGGGCCTGCGGCTGGTCGAGGATACCCTGATGCAGCGCTACGGCGCGAGCCGGCATTTCGTCCGCCAGGCGCTGTTCCAGCTCGAACGCCAGGGCATCGTGCTGCGCGAGAAGAATGTCGGCGCCACGGTGCGGTTCTATTCCGCCGAAGAGGTACGGCAGATCTACGAGGTGCGCGAGATGCTGACGCGCCAGGCCGCGCTGATGATCGCCCTGCCCGCGCCTGACAGCCTGGTCGAGCAATTGAGCGAGCTGCAACGGCATTACTGCCTCAAGGCCGACGCGCAGGACATGCGCGGCATCCATGAGACCAACGATGCATTCCATCTCGCGCTGTTCTCCGCTTGCGGCAATCCTTACCTCGTCCGCTCGCTGCAGGACTACATGAACCTGACGCTGCCGATGCGCGCCAAGAACCTCGCCGACAGAGAAGGCCTCGCGCTGTCGCGCCGCCAGCACGAATTGATGATCGAGCTCCTGAAGGGCCGCGACAGCTGGGCGCTGGCGCAGCTCTGCGTCGATCACATGCAGTACAGCAAGGCGGATTATCTCGTCCGCATCTCCAACGACAAAAAGCCGCAATAGCGCGATACGCGGCCTCCTCGTGAAGGAGACGGCGATGCGTGATGTGGCTTTGTTGATGGGATCGATCGCCGTGCAGCTCGCACTGGTCGGAATTGCCGAGGCGGCCGATCCGCGCGCGACCGAGCTCACCTATGAGCCCTGGACCAAGACCTGCCTCACCGAGGCGAGTTGCTTCGTCGCGGCCGCCGCGCGCGGCCAGTGCGCGCCGTCGGGCGGCACCATCAGCATCTCGCCGCAGACCAGCACCCGTGCGCTGCTCACCGCCAATGTCGGCACCCGGACCATGCTGGAAGGCACCATCAGCCTGCGCATCGATCAGGACGAACCGATGCAGGTCGCCAGGACGCACTGTTACACGCTCGGCTGCGGCGGCACGCTGGAGGCCAATGGCGAGTTGATCGAGCGGCTGAAGCACGCGCAAGCGATCGTTGTGGAAGCGAAGAACCTGACCGGGCAGAAGATCAGCCTTAACTTCCCGCTCGCGCACTTCACCCAGACCTATGATGGGCCCGGCAGCCCACCCAAGGCATCCGGGCAAAGCTCGAATGAGCCGCAGCGCCAGCACACCGAGGCGGTCAAGCAGCTGCCGCAGTGCGACGACTGATCATTTCTTCCAGTCGATCAGCCTCGTCCTGTCGCCGTCGAACTCCATGCTGCAGAACGCCCCGCCCTGGTAATAGTCGCCGACCGGATCGGGCGGCAGCTTGGCCTGCTCGGCCATCGCGTGCTCGCGAAAATCTTCGCCGCGGCCGGTCGGGCGATAGCCGAGATCGTAGGCGCGGTGATTGTCCCACCATGAGCGCTCGTTGTAGGACGCGCCGTACAGCACCTCGAAATGGATATCGGGATGTTCGAGCCCGATCCGGCAGAGCTGCACCAGATCTTCCGGCTTGAGCCAGATCGAGAGCCTGCGGTGGTCGAGCGGCGCCTCGCCGAAATTGCCGATCCGGATGCAGGTCACCTTGATGCCGTGCTTGTCCGCATAGAGCGCGCCGACGCCTTCGCCGAACACCTTGCTCACCCCGTAACGACTGTCCGGCCGCGCGGTGACGTCGGTGCCGATGCGGTGGTGGCGCGGGTAGAAGCCGACCGCGTGATTGGACGAGGCGAAGATCACGCGCTTGACGCCCTGCTTGCGCGCCGCCTCGAACAGGTTGTAGCCGCCGATGATGTTGGCCTGCAGGATCGCATCCCAAGAACCTTCGACCGAATAGCCGCCGAAATGCAGGATGCCGTCGACGCCCTCGCAGACCGCCTCGACCTGTGCGAGGTCGGCAAGATCCGCAGCCTTGAATTTCTCGTTGCTGCCGAGATCGGCCGGCGGCTTGATGTCGCTCAGCAGGAGATCCGGATAGATCGGCGGCAGCAGCTTGCGCAGGCTGGTGCCGATTCCACCCGATGCGCCGGTCATCAATATGCGTGGCATGCCGTCCCTCGTCTTTCCTGTTTGCTGCAGCCGAATTGCGGTCGCAGGCCGACAATGATAGCAAACCATGCGCTCAAGGAAACACCATCGAAACACAACAACGAGAACAGCAAATGTCCGATGTTCATTCCGCCGGCTGGCGTCCCGCGACTTATTATCCCGATCCCGCGATCCACGCGCTCGACCCGCGCTTCGAGAAGTACTGGCTGAAACTCTCCGCCGTCGAGCGCATCGCCACCGGCCTGCGCTGGGCCGAAGGCCCGGTGTGGTTCGGCGACGGCCGCTATCTGTTGTGCAGCGACATCCCGAACCAGCGCATCCTCAAATGGGAGGAGGAGACCGGCGCGGTCAGCATCTTCCGCAAGCCGTCGAACTTCGCAAACGGCAACACCCGCGACCGCCAGGGCCGGCTGATCACCTGCGAGCATGGCGGCCGCCGCGTGGTGCGCACTGAATATGACGGATCGATTACGGTGCTGATCGACAGCTTCGGCGGCAAGCGGTTGAACTCGCCGAACGATGTCGTGGTGAAATCCGACGGCGCGATCTGGTTCACCGATCCGATCTTCGGCCTGCTCGGCAATTACGAGGGCTACAAGGCCGATCCGGAGATCGAGCCCAACGTCTATCGGCTCGATCCCGAAACCGGCAAGGCCAGCATCGTCGCCGAGGGCGTACTCGGCCCGAACGGGCTGTGCTTCTCGCCGGACGAGAAGATCCTCTACGTCGTGGAATCCCGCGGCGAGCCGAACCGCAAGATTCTCGCCTATGACGTGTCCGCCGACGGCAAGGCGATCTCGAACAAGCGCGTGTTCATCGACGCCGGCCCAGGCACGCCCGACGGCATGCGCTGCGACATCGACGGCAATCTGTGGTGTGGCTGGGGCATGGGCGATCCCGAGCTCGACGGCGTCGTGGTGTTCGCGCCCGACGGCGTCATGATCGGCCGCATCGCGCTGCCGGAGCGCTGCGCCAACCTCTGCTTCGGCGGCGTGAAGCGTAACCGCCTGTTCATGGCGGCGAGCCAGTCGATCTATGCGCTCTACGTCAACACCCAAGGCGCGCTCGGCGGTTGATCCTCGTCGTCCCGGCGCAGGCCGGGACGACGATCAAAAATCACACTTCCCAAAACGTCTGACGCCGGAGCAGTTACCTGCCCCGGCGCCAAATGTTGACTCTCGTGGATCGAGCTTACGCGGCGTTGTAGCCGGCGACTGCCTTGGCCTCGAGATATTCTTCCAGACCGTAGCGGCCCCACTCGCGGCCGTTGCCGGACTGCTTGTAGCCGCCGAACGGCGCGCTGCGCTCGTTCGGCACGCCCTGCAGGTTGACGTTGCCGGCGCGGATCTGGCGGCCGACGCGGCGTGCGGTTTCCACGCTGTCGGCCGAGACGTAGCCAGCGAGACCATAGGGCGTGTCGTTGGCGATCTTCACCGCCTCAGCCTCGTCCTTGGCACCGAGGATGGTCAGCACCGGTCCGAAGATTTCCTCGCGGGCGATCGTCATGTCGTTGGTGACGTCGGCGAAGATCGTCGGACGGACATAGAAGCCCTTGTTGACGCCCTCGGGCAGGCCCGGACCACCGGCGACGAGCGTTGCGCCCTCGTCGATGCCCTTCTGGATCAGCGCCTGGATCTTGTCCCACTGGCCGCGGTTGACCACGGGGCCGATCGTGGTGCCGTCGGCACGCGGATCGCCGGCCTTGGTCTTGTCGGCGACGCCCTTCGCGATCGCGGCCACTTCCTTCATCTTGGAGAGCGGCACGATCATACGCGACGGCGCGTTGCAGGACTGGCCCGAGTTGTTGAACATGTGCATCACGCCGCCGGTCACCGCCTTGGCGAGATCGGCACCCTCGAGGATCACGTTCGGCGACTTGCCGCCGAGCTCCTGGCTGACGCGCTTCACGGTCGGCGCCGCACGCTTGGCGACGTCGACGCCGGCGCGGGTCGAGCCGGTGAACGAGATCATGTCGATGTCCGGATGCTCGCTCATCGCAGCACCCACCTCCGGGCCGAGGCCGTTGAGGAGGTTGAACACGCCCTTCGGCACGCCGGCTTCATGGAGGATTTCCGCGAAGATCAGCGCCGAGGTCGGGGTGAACTCCGACGGCTTCAGGATCATGGTGCAGCCGGCGGCGAGCGCGGGCGCGACCTTGCAGGCGATCTGGTTGAGCGGCCAGTTCCAGGGGGTGATCATGCCGACGACGCCAACCGGCTCGCGCACGATCACGGCGGTGCCCATGGTCTCCTCGAACTCGTACTTCTTGAGCACTTCGAGGGTGTTCATGAGGTGGCCGAGGCCGGCGCCGGCCTGCAGCTTCTCGGCCATCGGCAGCGGAGCGCCCATCTCGTCGGAGACGGCGGCGCCGATCTCCTTCATGCGGCCCTTGTAGACCTCGACGACCTTGGTGAGCAGCGCGACGCGCTCCTCGCGGCTGGTCTGGGAAAAAGTCTCGAACGCGCGCTTGGCGGCGGCGACTGCCTTGTCGACATCGGCCTTGGAGCCGAGCGCAATCTCATACATCGCTTCTTCAGTCGCCGGATTGACGACGGGGGTGGACTTGCCTTTGACGACCGGATCGACCCAGGCGCCATCGATGTAGAATTGCATGCGATTGACCATCGGAAACCTCTTGTAGGGGGCGTATGGATAAGGGGAACGGAAAGCGTTCGGCAGGCATCCTTGCACGAAAGCAGGGCGAATTGAACCCGCCATATGCGGGGCGCGGCTCGTGCACGCCCACGGCATATAATGTCGCTGCCGCACCGGTGGCAAGGCATGCCACCGGCCCCTCGTCTATCGCCTCACACCGCCATCTTGCGATGCCGCACCGGGGCGCCGACCGACACGCTTTCCGCCGCGTCGATGATGGCATTGGCGTCGATGCCGTAGTGCCGGTAGAGGTCGCCGATCGTGCCGGTCTGGCCGAAATGCTCGACACCGAGCGCCTCGAGGCGGTGGCCGCGCACGCTGCCGAGCCAGCCGAGCGAGGCCGGATGGCCGTCGATCACGGTCACGATGCCGCAGTCGCGGCCGAGCGGCGCCAGCATGCGCTCGATATGACTCAAATGCTGCGTGCCACGGCGGTCGCGGCGTAAATTCCGCGCGGCGGACCAACCGGCATAGAGCCGGTCGGCCGAGGTTACCGCCAGGAGACCGACATCGCGGTGGCTCTCGCCGATCAGGCCGACCGCCTCGATCGCCTCCGGCGCAACGGTGCCGGTATACGCGACAACGATGTCGCAGTTCGGGCCCGGCTTGCGCATCCAGTAAGCGCCCTCGGTGATGTCGCGCTGCAGGTCCGGTGTCATGATCCGCTGCGGTTGCTCCAGCGTCCGGGTCGAGAGTCGCAAGTAAACCGAACCGCCCTCGGCGCCCTCGCGCTGCATGTGGCCGAAGCCCCAGCCCATGATCACGGCAAGTTCATCGACGAAGGCCGGATCGAACGAGGCGAGCCCGTCCTGTCCCATCCCGATCAATGGCGTCTTGATCGACTGATGCGCGCCGCCTTCCGGCGCCAGCGAGATGCCCGAGGGCGTCGCCGCCACCATGAAGCGGGCATCCTGGTAGCAGGCATAGTTCAACGCATCGAGGCCGCGCTCGATGAAGGGGTCGTACAGCGTGCCGATCGGCAGCAGCCGCGCGCCGTTGATCTGCTGCGACAGGCCGAGCGCGGAGAGCATGATGAACAGGTTCATCTCGGCGATGCCGAGTTCGAGGTGCTGGCCCTTCGGCGAATATTCCCAGGTGTAGGCTGACGGGATCTTCTCCTGCCGGAACAGGTCGTGGTTCTCCGCCTTCGCGAACAG
>DASVOL010000721.1:0-6368 GCA_036383375.1 Bradyrhizobium sp.
TGCGGCTGTGCGATCGCGCTATTGAGTTTCGGCCCGCGCTCCAGCCTCGGCTTCTTCGTGCAGCCGATGGGCCGCGAATTCGCCTGGGGCCGCGACGTGTTCGGCCTTGCCATCGCGCTGCAGAACCTGTTGTGGGGACTCGGCCAGCCGATCGCAGGCGCCATTGCCGACCGCTTCGGCCTGCTGCGCGTCATGATCGTCGGCGCCTTGCTGTACGCCGCCGGCCTGCTGCTGATGCGCTACTCGACCACCTCATTGTCGCTCGATATCAGCGCCGGCGTGCTGATCGGCTTCGGCCTGTCGGGTTCCTCGTTCAACCTGGTGCTGGCGGCGTTCAGCAAGCTGTTGCCGCCGGAGAAGCGCGGCATTGCGCTGGGCGCGGGCACCGCCGCCGGCTCGTTCGGCCAGTTCCTGTTCGCGCCGTTCGGCGTTGCGATGATCGACAATTTCGGCTGGCAGACCGCGCTCGTCGTGTTCAGCGCGCTGATGCTGCTGATCGTGCCGCTCTCGCTCGCGCTAGCGACGCCGCCCGCCGCGACCGGCAACGTGCCGGCCGCCGACCAGCAGTCGTTCAAGACCGCGCTCGCCGAAGCCTTCGGCCATCGTTCCTACGTGCTGCTGGTGCTCGGTTTCTTCACCTGCGGCTTCCAGCTTGCCTTCATCACCATCCATCTGCCGGCCTATCTGGCCGACCGCGGCATTCCGGCGACCACCGGCGGTTGGGTGGTTGCGGCGATCGGCCTGTTCAACATCGTGGGTTCGCTCAGCGTCGGCTGGCTGCAGAACTTCTTCCCGAAGCGCTATTTGCTTTCGGTGATCTACTTCTCGCGCGCGCTGGCGACCGTCGCCTTCATCTCGTTCCCGGTGACGCCGTTCTCGGCGATTGCGTTCGGCGCGGTCTCGGGGCTGCTGTGGCTGTCGAGCGTGCCGCCGACCTCGGCGCTGGTCGCGCTGATGTTCGGTACCCGCTGGTTCTCCACGCTCTATGGCTTCGCCTTCGTCAGCCATCAGGTGGGCGGCTTCCTCGGGGTCTGGCTGGGCGGCATCGTGTTCGAGCAGTATGGTTCCTACGCGCCGATCTGGTGGCTGTCGGTGCTGTTCGGCGTGCTGTCGGCGCTGATCAACCTGCCGATCGTCGAAAAGCCGGTCGTGCGCCCGGTTGCGCAGCCTGCCTGATGGGTTAAACACTCCCCCGAAACCAAGATTACGGGGAGTGCTCATCGTGGCAACGTTCAAGGCAATCAGGATCGACAAGGCGGACAAGGGTACCACCGCCGCACTGACCCAATTCGACGACGCGGAATTGATGGACGGCGACGTCACCGTCCGCGTCGAATGGTCGACGCTGAACTACAAGGACGGCCTGGCGCTGACCGGCAAGGCGCCGGTAGTGCGCCGCTTCCCGATGATCGCCGGCATCGATTTCGCCGGTACCGTCGAGCACTCCAGCCATCCCGACTGGAAGGCGGGCGACAAGGTCGTCTGCAACGGTTGGGGCATGGGCGAGACCCATCTCGGCGCCTATGCGGAGAAGGCCCGCGTCAAGGGCGACTGGCTGGTGCGGCTGCCGGACGGGATTTCGGCCCGTGATGCGATGGCGGTCGGCACCGCCGGCTATACCGCGATGCTCTCGGTGCTGGCGCTGGAGAAGCACGGTCTCACGCCGAAGAGTGGTCCGGTCGTGGTCACGGGCGCCGCCGGCGGCGTCGGCTCGGTCGCGATCGCCGTGCTGTCGAAGCTCGGCTACCACGTCATCGCCTCGACCGGGCGGATGTCGGAGGCCGACTATCTGAAGGGCCTCGGCGCCACCGAGGTGATCGACCGCGCCGAACTGTCGGGTGCGCCCAAGGCGCTTGCCAAGGAGCGCTGGGCCGGCGGCGTCGACAGCGTCGGGTCGACCACGCTCGCCAACCTGCTTTCGATGACCAGGTATGGCGGTGCCATCGCGGCCTGCGGCCTGGCCGCCGGCATGGACCTGCCGTCGTCGGTCGCGCCCTTCATTTTGCGGGGTGTGTGCCTTCTCGGCATCGATTCCGTGATGTGCCCGATCGAGCTCCGCAGGACCGCCTGGCGCCGTCTTGCCAGCGATTTGGACAAGGCAAAACTGGCTGATATCACTCATGAAATCGCCTTGGGCGACGTCATGGGGTATGGTGCGAAAATCCTCGAGGGCCAGGTGCGCGGCCGGATCGTGGTAAAAATAGTCTGAGGACGTTCAGACTTTACCAACCAAGCTGCTCCAATGTTGCCACGGTTGGTATGGTAAGCAGCGGGTAAAGAGACTTGCGGCATGATCCCGGGGGGCCGGGTGTCCTCGCGCAGACGTCGAGAAGCGTCGGTTGCGGGGATCATGCTCAACAAGGAGCGGGTGCCCGCGCTCGTAAGTGGAGTAGCTCATGCTTGCGCGTTTGGTGTTGGGGGCCGTCACGGCCGGAGCAATGGTCGTGCCGGCATTCGCAGGCAGCATGAACGCCGATGAGGCCCGCAAGTTCGTCGCGGGCAAGGTGTTCGCCTTCACCTGTTTCGACGGCACCCGGGGTGCCGGCCGTATCCTCGACGATCTCGGCGCGACAGGCTCGATCCAGTTCTCCGGCTCCGGACCGATCCGCCACGTGCGCCTGCCCGGCAATACGCTGCAAATCCGTGGTCAGAGCGTGTGCGCCTCGCTGAAGGGCATTCCGTTCGAACCGTGCTTCAATCTCGACAAGCAGGACGACCGCACGTTCCGCGGCTCGGTCTCCGGCATGGGCTTCGCCTATTGCGATTTCCATCACCAGGGCGGCCAGCAGATGCTGATGGCACGTGCGGTGGCGCGTCCGCGCTCGCTGCACCCGCGCACCCGATCCGCGGATGCCTCGCCGACCGAGGTGTCGCGCGTCGAGACACCGCAGGTCGAAAGGACCAAGCTCGAGCCGGTCAAGGCCGAGCCCGCCAAGGTCGAGAGCGCGCCGGAATTGCGCCGCTCCACGGACTAACGTTTCATCTGCGCGTTAGCGGGAATAGCTGCCGAGCCGTAGTCATACGGATGGCGGTCGCCACGCGTTGATAGCTACTCAATATCCTAGCGTTCGCCGACAGGCGGGATGACGGGGACACCGATTTGAGTAGTCATATGGCGCAATATTTTTTCCGTATCAGTGATGGCGATTACGCTGGTGCGTCCGACCACGCGACGGAGTTCGAGAGCCGTGACGTGGCATGGGCCGAGATGACCAAGGTCTGCGGCAATTTCCTTGGCAGCATTTCGCGCAACATGAAGCAAGACAGCGAATGGCACATGGAGCTGCTCGACGAGAGCCGCAAGCCAGTGTTCAGGATTCGGCTGGTTGCCGAATCCGTCGACTGAGGCGTTCGCCGTTCAGGACGACTAACTTCAACCCTCAGCCTGCGGCACAGGCGGAGCGGCCCGCCTGCGGAACAGGATCCGCTGATACAGCCAGCCGATCGCGACCAGCACGATGCCAAGGCACATGAACGACAGCGCCCGGTAGACACCTGATAGCGTCGACATGTCGACCAGGAATGCCTTCAGGATCGTAAGCCCGATCACCACGGCGGAGGCGAGCCGCGCCCGCTCTGAGTTGACGACGATACCGATGCCGAGCAGCGCGACGCCGAACATCAGCCAGGCGATCGAATAGGTGTATTGCTCCGCGCCCGTGGTCTCGCCGCGCGTCAGCACCGGTCCGTGATAGAGCCTGCGGATTTCGAACGTGACGTAAGCGAGCGCAAGCACCAGCGCACCGGCGGCGATCGTGTTGGCGTATGCAGCGGGACGATGCCCCGCCACTGCATAGGACAACAGCAGCGCCAGCACGGCGGGCAATGCATAGCCGAGCAGCAGCAGATTGATGAAGCTGCCGCCGACGTCCTGCCACCACAGCATCGGGTTCTCCAGCCCCAGCAATCCGAACAGGCTGGCAAGCCCGGCGAACGCGGTCAGCAGCACCGCGCCGACATTGTGGACGATGCTGCCGCTGCGCAGCCGCAGCCGCTCCAGCCCGATCGCCATCGCAAGCGTCACGCCGACCTGCAACGCGACCTCGGTCAGCCCGGCGCTGGCGTAATAGACATCGCCGGCGTTGACGGCGTGCCGGATTTCCATGAAGGCGAGCAGCACCGTGAACAGGATCGCGGCGGACTCGACCATGCGCAGCGGGACGTCGTCGCCATTGCGGCGCAGGAAATGGCTTCCCGCCCAGAATGACAGCGCCGGAACGCCATAGCCCCACAGCAGCCAGTTGAAGATCGGCGTGGTGCCGACGGCATCGCCCGCGATGCGCGGCTCGTAGCCGATGCGCAGCACCACGATGCCGGCGAGGATCGCGGCGAGCCAGCGCAGGAACGGGATCGGCCGCTGCACCGACAGCCACGCCGTGCCCATCGACACCAGCGCCAGCGCGATGGTGAGCCAGCCCTTGTCGAGCGCGAAGGTCAGCGCCAGCGCCAGCGAGGCGAGGGCGCCGGTCGCCGACAGCGCGATCGAGGGCGACAGCTCCGGCCGCTCGCCGCGCCTGGTCAGCGCTTCGGTCGCGGCCGCGTAGGCGGCGGCGAGCAGCACGGCAAGGACCGCGAACGGGATCGAGCGATCGAGATGCGCGATGCGTGCATAGAGCGCCACAAGCAGCGCGACCGGCGTGAACACGGCTGCCGCAGCCCAGGTCACCGTGATCTTCGTGGTGGCAAAGCGCAATTGCGCGAGGAAGCCGGCGATGCCGAAAGCCGCCGCGAACAGCGCGGCGGTGACGAGATGCAGCGAGACCGATCCGTCGGTCGCGGACGGGCCGATGCCCGGGATCGCACCGCCCGGCAGCACCAGCATGTCGACGTTGCGGCGCACGGCCCACTCGCCGAACACGATGAAAACGAAGGCCGACGCGGCGGCGATCGCACCGGCCGCGGCCGGCGCGCGCCAGGCGACGAAAAGGCTGCCCGCCGACAGCAGCGCAAAGCCGATCATCGCGCTGTCGGCATGCGCGCTGTTGAGCACGATCAGCATCGCGCCGAACAGATAGGCCGCGAGCGAGCCCGACGAGATCGGCTCGATCTCCTCGCCATCGCTGTCGGGGCCGAACATGAAACCGCAGACCACCAGCAGCGCCGCCAGCACGAAGCCCGCGATGACGTGGAAGACGTGCGGCGCGATCATCTCCGGTCCGCATTGCAGGCACGGGAAGGTCCACAGCAATGCGAAGGCGATGGTCGTGACGGCGAGCCAGCGCCACAGCCGGATGCGCGCGAGGCCGAACGCCGCCGCGGTGACGATGGCGAGATAGATGTAGAGCGACCAGAAGTCCGGCTTGTCGGAGGAGACCAGGATCGGGGTGACGAAGGCGCCGACGATGCCGAGCCCGGCCAGCGCCGGCCCGTGCAGCAGCGCGGCCGCGAGCGTGCCGAGCGCGACCATGCCGAGCAGGATGAAGGCGGTTGCCGGCGCGAGGAAATCATACAGCGCATAGGCGGCGTAGACGGTCGCGAACGCCACCGCGGTGCCGGCGGCGGTGAGGATCGCCGGAATGTTGGCGACCGGCAGCGCCGCGATGCTGGAGATGCTTTCCTTGCGCCGCGTCCACTCGCCGGCGCCGAGCAAAGCGAGCGCAAACAGGCCGCCGAGCAGCGTGCGCACGCAGGGGCCGAGCAGCCCGGCCTCGATCGAATAGCGCACCATGAAGAAGCCGCCGAGCGCGAGCGTCAGGCCGCCGATCCACACCACCCAGCGCGTGCCGAGCGTCTCCTCGAAGCCGGGCGCCGTTTGCTGCGGGGCGGGCGGTTCTGGCAGCGGCGGCGGGGCGGCGCTTGCCGCTTCTGCGGCTGCTTCTGCATGCGCAGCCGGCTCGCTCACAGCGGCCTCGGGGAGCGGTGGCGGCGCGATGGGAGGCGCCGACGGCAGCGTCTGCTCGAACGCCTCGCGTGGCGTCAGCGGTGGGGGCATGGCCGTCCGCGCGGCGGCTATGCCTGCGGCCTCGACCGCATCCAGCCGGCGTTGCAGCATTGCAATCTGGCCCAGCGCCTTGCGCGCAAAGATAATCGCAACGATGGCGATGACGAGCGAGAGGAAATCAAACGGCGAATCGAACATCGGGCCTCCGGCGGGACGCGCCGGACCATCGGCCAGCCGGCCGCCCGTCGCAACCTAGTAGTGCAGTTGAGAGGACTGGAAGTTCAAGCCACCGGGCCTGGCAGCCTCGGGCTAGTCCAGGTCGATGTGGAAGGGCCGGCCCTCGACACTCATGCTGCCGGGGCCCATCGCATCGAGCGCGCGCAGCATCCGGCCCTCGCGCCCCAGCGCCTTGTCGGCGAGGCTGACGATCAGCCGGTTGGGCGCCGCGATCGGCGAGGCCTCGCGGATCTGCCGGGCGATGGACATT
>DASVOL010000722.1:0-2066 GCA_036383375.1 Bradyrhizobium sp.
ATAACGCGGTGGGCTCGCCGGGACCGGCGGCGGCGGATCTGTCGAGATGGCGACGGCTGCACCCGATTGCACCTTGACCTGGCCGACGGCGACGACGCGATCGCCCGGCTTGAGGCCTTTCAGGATCTCGGCACGCCCGTCGACCCGGTTGCCGGCCTGCACGAAGGTGCGGACGGCGCTCAGCGTGGTCTTGCCGTCGGCTTCCTTCTTCTCGGTGATCAGGAACACCGAGTCGCCGTACAGCGTGTAGTCGACCGCGGTTTCGGGAATGGTCACGACCGGCGGCTTCTCGGGCATCACGATCGTGGTGGTCGCGAACATGCCGGGCTTGAGGATGCTGTCCGGATTCTGAATCGTCGCCTGAACCCGGATATTGCGGGTCTCGGTCGCGATCTGCGGCTCGACGGTGGTGATCTTGCCCTCGAAGGTGCGGCCCGGATAGGCGTCGACCGCGACCCGCACGACCTGGCCCACCTTGATCTGCGAGCTCTGCTTCTCGGTCACGGTCAGGTTGGCGTACAGCACCGACAGATCGGTCAGCGACACGATCTGCGTGCCGGCCGTCAGATACTGGCCGACTTCGACCTGGCGCACGCCGAGATCGCCTTCGAACGGCGCGCGGACCAGCTTCTGCGAGATCAGCGCTTCGGTCTTGGCGATGCCCGCCTTGGCCTGGTCGTAGGTCGCCTGCGCCGTATCGACGGTCGACTGCGGCCCGAACTGGCGCGACGCGAGCTGCTTGGCGCGGTCGAGCTGCTGCTCGCCCACGGTCGCCTGCGCCTTGAAGCTGGCGAGGTCGCCCTGCTCCGGTGCGTCGAACAACTGCACCAGCGGGGTGCCCGCCTTCACGTGGCTGCCGGCGGTGAAATGGATCTCGGTGATGCGGCCCGGCACGTCGGTCGTGACATTGACCTGGTGCACGGCGACGAGATCGCCGACGGCGGTCAAGAGGTTCGGAATCACCTCGGTCTTCGCCTCAGCGATCGAGACGTTCGACGGCGGCGGCTTATTGTTGGCGAAGAACTGCGCGATCATGTGGCTGCGGAAGGCATTGAAGCCGACCAGCGCGCCGACCAGCAGAGCCAGCAACAGGCCTACGATGATGAACCAACGCACCAGGCGGACGGGACGCTTGGCTTGCTTCTCCTTGAGCGGTTGCCCCGAGATGTGGCTTTCGGTCTGGATATTCATGTCATGCACTTTCTGCAGTTACCGACGTTCCTGCGCTCGGCGACGGCTGGCGGCCCAAATGAGTTGAAATTGCGGCTTCGGTAAGTCCGATGCCGCGAAGAATGAACTGGCAAAGCTGCTGCTCGGCCGCGGCGGCATCCCCATAGGGGAGACAAGGTGTCGCAGGCAGCTGCGTCAGCGCGCCCATAAGCACGGTATGATGCGCAAACCAGAACAGGTTGAGCGGCTCGTCGCCGATCCGCGTCGCTTCGCCGGCGGCGATCGCACGCTCGAGCGAGGCAGAGAAGGTCGGGCCGATCAGCTTGCCGACCTTGTCGTAGAGCAGGCGCGCAAACTCGCCGTCGTCGAGATGGCTCGTCACCATCAGCCGCATCCGTTGCGCCTCTTCCTGGTCCGGCGCGTCGCGCAGCTGCATGAAGTGGCCGACCATGCCCTGCACGAGTTCGACCAGCGTCGCGGTCGAGGGCTCCTGGCCGAGCAGATGCGCGAGATCGGGATCCGCCTCGCACTCTTCGGCAAGGATTTCGGCATAGAGCGCCGCCTTAGACGGGAAGTGCTTGAACAGCAGCCCTTCCGAAATGGCAGCCGCAGCCGCCACGCTCTTTGTCGTGGTGCCGGCAAAGCCGTTGCGGGCGAAACACCGCTTGGCGGCGCTCAGGATCAACTGACGCCGCAAGTCACTCGTCATGCGTAAGGTAGACATTTGGGTCGTGAGTAATCACTCACTTTACCAAAAGTCAAGGTTCTATTGCACCGCGAAAGTCACTTTATATCGGAGTGTGTCCGATCGACCCTCTGATGCGGTTGACGATGTAGGTGCCGTCGCGGCTGGACAGCACGCGCTCCAGATTGGCCCCGTCGATCTTCGCGCTGGC
>DASVOL010000723.1:0-3021 GCA_036383375.1 Bradyrhizobium sp.
GCGCCCAGCGCATCTCCGCCAGATACGATCGCCACCACGCCGTGGGGCAGCAGCGGAGCGATGATTTCGCCCAGCCGCAGAGTGGACAGCGGCGTGAAAGGCGATGGTTTGAGGACGATGGTGTTGCCTGCCAGCAGGGCCGGCGCAATCTTCCACGCGGCGGTCATGACTGGGTAGTTCCATGGCGCGATGCCGGCCACCACACCCAACGGGCGGCGATGGACCACCACGTGCATGTCTCCATCGTCGCGCACCGTCACCGGATCGAGCGCGAGCGAGGCCGTATGCTCGAACCAGCGTGCTGCTCCCATGACTTCGCCCACGGCTTTTGCCAGCGGCTTGCCCTGCTCTAGCATCAGCAACCGTCCCAGCGCCTCGGCATGGGCCCGGATGGCCTGGCTACACGAAACAAGCGCGCGGCGGCGCATATCGCTATCGCGGCTCCAGCTAGTGAACGCCGCCTGGGCGACGGTGATCGCTTTGTGCAGATCGCGCTCGTCATGGTCTGGCGCCTGCGCGAAAATCTCCCCGGTTGCAGGATTGACGACATCGTATGTTTTTCCGGCGTGGGACCGTTCCATGCAGCTATCCTTCAGAAGAGATCGAAATATTCACGCTGTTCCCAATCGGTGACTTCGCCCAGGAAGCGCTCCAGTTCGGCGCGTTTGATCGCCGCGAACCAATCGGCGACATCCGGTCCCAGCGCATCGCGCAGGAAGCCCGATGCCTCGAACGCGCCGAGAGCCGCCGCCATGCTGGCGGGGAGACGCGTCGCATCGCTGGCATAGGGCGCTTCGCACGGCGGCGGCGGCAAGAGTCCGCGCTCGATGCCATCAAGGCCGCACAGCATCTGGCTGGCGACGTAGAGGTAGGGATTGGCGGCCGGCTCGCCGACGCGGTTCTCGATGCGCGACGCCGCGCTGCCAGGGGATGAGATGACCCGCAGCATCGCGGCACGGTTGTCGCGCCCCCAGAGCACCCTGTCGGGCGCGAGCGAGAATGGACGATAGCGCTTGTAGCCGTTGATCGTCGGCGTGGTCAGCAGGCAAGCCGCGACGGCGTGTTCCAGCAGTCCTGCGGCAAACGCGCTGCCGATCAGTGAAAGCGGCTCCCCCTCGCTCTCCGGCACGAACAGGTTGGCGCCGCTATCTCGTGCGCACAGTGACTGGTGAAGGTGCCAACCGCTTGACGCGACGTTCGGTAGCGCCGGGCGCGTCATGAACGTGGCGTGGTATCCGTGACGCCGGCAGACCTGCCTGATCGCCGAACGCAGCAACACCGTATTGTCAGCAAGCTGCAAGGCGGGCTGCGGAGCGAACGTCAGCTCGACCTGGCTTGGCCCGAACTCGGCTTCCAAGGTCCGCAAGGGCAATCCCAGCGCAACGCAGGCATCGTGGACGACAGACATTACAGGTTCCAGCCGGTCATACTGCTCTTCCGCCAGATACTGATAACCGCGGCTGGAGTGCGACACGTCCGGCGGATTGCCGGGCTGACCGACATCGGCAAGGCCGGTTGCGGCATCGACCAGCCGGAACACGTGGAATTCGATCTCCAACCCGGCGATATGATCATAGCCGGCGGCGGTCATGGCCTCAGCCGCCTGCCGAGCGATCTGCCGAGGCGAATAGGGGATGATGCCCCCGTCCACGAAATGCAGGTCGCACAGCAGCCAGCCGGTCTTACGCGCCCACGGCAGGATGCGGAACGTCGCGGGATCGGCGACCATGATCATGTCGCACGCCCCACGGAAGCCGGGCAGGCCAGCGCCCGCCTCGCTCCAGACCGGAAAGACGGTGCGGCACGACGTGTCCTTCATGAGTAAGGTCGCGCTCATCCCGCAGCCACCGTAGAGGAACTCGTCCAGCGCTGCGGCCGCCACCGTCTTGCCGCGCAAGATGCCGTGCTGGTCCGCAAAGGCGAAGCGGATGCTTTCAAGGCCCTGTTCGCGAACGACGGCGCGCACCTGCTCGGCCGCCGCGATCGCGTCGGGACCCCACAGCCCGTGCCGCCCCACGAAACTGCCTGATAAAGACGAGGCCATGCTTGCCGCCGTCACGAAGCGCGCGGCAAAGCGGCGAAAGGCGAGGTCTTCAATCTGGATGGAAGCTGCGTCGTCATGGTCCGCCTTCGGTTTGAACGCGGCAACTTCGCACCAATCCCAGCGCGCGAATTTGTCTTTTTGCGCAAATTCGATTTCCGGCTGCGCATCTATGATAACCGTGCAAAATACGGTCTCGTGGTGCCCGCCGGTTCCCGCTCGCGGATCGGCAAGATCAGTCTCAGCCAAGGGAAACTTGCCATGCTGCACCGGACGATCGCAAAGCTCGGGGCCGCCGCCGGCATGCTGCTGTCCGGCTGCGCTGCATTAGCCGCACCCGGACCGGGCGGCAGCGCGGTCACCATAGCCCAAGGTAGCGTGCGCGGAATCCGCGACGGTGACATCGAACGGTTCGCCGGCATGCCTTACGCCGCCGCACCGATTGGGCCGCTGCGCTGGCGCGAACCAGTCAGCCCAGCGCTCTGGCCAGGGGTAAGGGACGCTACCGCTTTCGGACCCGCATGTCCGCAGATGCCGACATACGCCGCGAAAGGCATCGCGACGAGCGAGGACTGTCTGACGGTGAACGTGTGGCGGCCGAAGCCGCGCGAGAACCTGCGCAAGAATCTGCCGGTCATGGTCTGGATCCATGGCGGAGGCTTTACCGGCGGCGCGGCCGCCACACCGACCTACGATGGCAGCGCCTTGGCGCGGAAGGGCGTGATCCTGGTCAGCTTCAACTACCGGATCGGTCGGCTCGGCTTCTTTGCCCATCCTGCTCTGACCGCCACGGCCAAGGCCGGCGAGGCCCTGGGCAATTACGGCTTCATGGACCAGATCGCGGCCTTGCGCTGGGTTCAGGCGAATATCGCCGCGTTTGGCGGCAACCCCGCGAACGTCACGATCTTCGGTGAGAGCGCCGGCGGCGCGTCCGTCAACATGCTGATGCTGGCGCCATCGGCCAATGGACTTTTCGCCAA
>DASVOL010000724.1:0-2260 GCA_036383375.1 Bradyrhizobium sp.
GGCGCTCGCGCAAGCCACGCCGCGCATCGCGGTGATCGGCGGCGGGTTTGGTGGCGCAGCCTGCGCGCGGGCGCTGCGGCGGCTCGATGCCAGGCTTGAGATCACGCTGATCGAGCCCAACAAGACCTTCACCGCCTGCCCGTTCAGCAACGAGGTGATCGCGGGCCTGCGTGAACTCTCCGCGCAGCAGTTCACCTATGACAAGGTTGCGGCGGACGGCATCACGGTCGCCGCACAAGCGGCGACAAAGGTCGACGCGCAGGCGCGCAGCATCGCGCTTTCCGATGGCACGACGTTCCCCTACGACCGGCTGGTGCTGGCCCCCGGCATCGACATGCGCTTCGATGCCCTGCCCGGCTATGACGAGGCCGCCGCCGAGAAGATGCCGCATGCCTGGAAGGCCGGCGCGCAGACCCTGCTGCTGCGCAGGCAACTTGAAGCGATGGACGATGGCGGCTTGGTCGTGATCGCGGTGCCGGCCGCGCCGCTGCGCTGCCCGCCGGCACCTTACGAGCGCGCCAGCCTGATCGCGCATTGCCTCAAGGCGAAGAAGCCGAAATCGAAGATCCTGGTGCTCGACGCCAAGGACAATTACTCGCAGCAAAAACTGTTCGAGAAGGCGTGGGCGGAACTCTATCCCGGCATGATCGAGCGGATCGCGCTGTCGCAAGGCGGCCGCGTGACCTCGGTCGATCCGGCCACCAACGAGATCGTCACCGACTTCGGCAACTACACCGCCGCGGTCGCCAATGTGATCCCGCCGCAGCGAGCCGGCCGCATCGCGGAGGTCGCCGGCGCCGCCGACCACACCGGCTGGTGCCCAATCGATCCGGTCAGCTTTGCCTCCAAGCTCGTGCCCAATATCCACGTCATCGGCGATGCCGCGATCGCCGGCGGCATTCCGAAATCCGCCTCCGCGGCGGCGGCGCAAGGCCGGGCCTGTGCGGCCGCGATCGTCAATTCACTTGCGGGCAAGGCGCCGGACACGCCGCGGCTCGACGGCGCCTGCTACAACACGGTTGCTCCCGGCTATGCGTTCTCGCTGAAGGGCATCTATCAACCCAAGGAAGACCAGTACGCCGAAGCCGAGGTGACTACGAGCCCGGTCGATGCGCCGCGCGAGGTGCGCCAGCGCGAGGCCGATCAGGCGCTCGACTGGTTTAAGACCATCACGGGAGACGCCTTTGGCTAGGCTCGCCCTCGCAACGTTGCTCGCAGCAGGACTGTTTGCAGCCTGCGCGCCCGCCGGCGCCGAAGAGCTGCGCCCCTACACTGTGGTCGGCGACGCGATTCCCGCTTCGCTAACCGGAGCCAAGGGTGACGCAACCCGCGGCCGTGCGCTGATCGTCGAGCGATCCTCGACTTGCATCCTCTGTCACAGCGGCCCATTTCCCGAGCAGGCGTTTCAGGGCGACCTCTCGCCGAACCTGAGCGGCAGCGGCAGCCGCTGGTCGGAAGGACAGTTGCGGCTCCGGCTGGTCGATGCGGCGCACCTCAATGCTGAGACGATCATGCCGTCCTATTATCGCGTCGACGGGCTCACGCGGGTCGGCACGTCATGGCGCGGCAGGCCGATCCTGTCGGCGGAGCAGATCGAGGATATCGTGGCCTATCTGGTAACGTTGCGGAACTAGGATCTATCAATCGATGGCGAATTCAAACCAGACCACACGCCGCACGGTTCTCGGCCTCGCCGGAGGCGCGGCAGTGATGGTGATCGTGCGCCCTGCCGACGCCACACCGGCGATGCTGCAGGCCGCGATCCGCAATGTCGTCGGCGAGGCCAATGTGCGGACCGGCAAGGTCAAGCTCGACATCCCGCCGCTGGTCGAGAATGGCAACACGGTGCCGATGACGGTCAGCGTCACCAGCCCGATGACGGCGGCTGAGTATGTGAAGAGCATCCACGTCTTCAACGAGAAGAATCCGCAACCGAATATCGGCAATTTCTATCTCGGGCCGCGCGCCGGGCGCGCCCAGATATCGACCCGCATTCGCCTCGCCGACAGCCAGAAGGTCACCGCGATCGCGCGGCTGTCCGACGACACGTTCTGGTCGGCGACCGCGGACGTCGTGGTGACGCTCGCCGCCTGCACCGAGGAGGCGATCTGATGCCGTCGGCCCTGATCAACGTACCGGCCAAGGCCAAGCGCGGCAGCGTCATCGAGATCAAGACGCTGATGTCGCACATCATGGAGACCGGCTATCGCCACACCGCCTCGGGCGACGTGGTGCCGCGCGACATCATCACGAGCTTCAC
>DASVOL010000725.1:0-5015 GCA_036383375.1 Bradyrhizobium sp.
TTAGCCGCGCAGCGCGGTTTCCGGAATGGTGCGGCGAACCACCTCGCGCATCGCGAAGCTGGAATGGATGCGGGCGACGCCGGGCATCCGCGACAGGTGCTGCTTGTGGATGCGCTCGAAGTCGGCGATGTCGCGGGCGATGACCTGCAGATGATAATCGTCGCTGCCCGACATCAGATGGCAGGACACGACGTCCGGGCAGCGCGCGATCGCGGCCTCGAAGGCGGCGAGATAATCCTCGCTCTGCTTCTCCAGCGTGATGGTGACGACGACGGTCGTCACCAGGCCAAGCGCTGTCGGCTCGAGGTCGACACGGTAGCCGCGGATCACGCCGATCTCCTCGAGATGACGGATGCGCCGCGCGCAGGCGGTCGGCGACAGCCCGACCTTCTCGGCGAGCTCGATCTGGCTGGCGCGAGCATCGGCGACCAGCTCGGCAAGAATTTTGAGATCGATACGATCGAGACCGTCCACGCAGGTTTCCTTCGAAGGCTGAGCTGGAAACGAAGGATATGAGCGTATCTGCATGTGCACAAGCCGGAATTCGCTGAGAAACGCCATGTGACGAGGAATAGCCTTGAGGCTAACGGAAACGAATCCTTCAAGGAGCGGACCATGCGCATCGGCGTGCCCAAGGAAATCAAGGTCGAGGAATATCGGGTCGGGCTGACGCCTGCCTCGGTGCGGGAATATGTGGCGCACGGCCACGAGGTGGTGGTCCAGCGCGGCGCCGGTGACGGCATCGGTGCCGGCGATGACGTCTACACCCAGGCCGGCGCACGGATTGCCGACACCGCCGAAGAGGTGTTCTCGGTTGCCGAGATGGTCGTGAAGGTGAAGGAGCCGCAGCCGTCCGAATGGAGCAGGCTGCGCGAGGGCCAGATCCTCTTCACCTATCTGCATCTTGCGCCCGACGTGCCGCAGACCACGGGGCTGATCGCCTCCGGCTGCACGGCGGTCGCCTATGAAACCGTGACCGACGCGCATGGCGGTTTGCCGCTGCTCGCGCCGATGAGCGAAGTCGCCGGCCGGCTTGCGATCGAGGCCGCTGGCGCTGCGCTGCGTAAATCCGCCGACGGCATGGGCAAGCTGCTCGGCGGCGTGCCGGGCGTTCCGCCGGCGCGCGTTGCGATCATCGGCGGCGGCGTGGTCGGTACCCACGCGGCGCGGATGGCCGCCGGTCTCGGCAGCGACGTTACCATCCTCGACCGCTCATTGCCGCGGCTCCGCGCGCTCGACGATCTCTTCCTCGGGCGCGTCCGCACCCGATACGCCACGCTGGAGGCGATCGAGCAGGAGGTTTTCGCGGCCGACGTCGTGATCGGCGCGGTGCTGGTGCCCGGCGCCAGCGCGCCGAAGCTTGTCTCGCGCGCACAGCTTGCAGGCATGAAACGCCGCGCGGTGCTGGTCGACGTCGCGATCGATCAGGGCGGCTGCTTCGAGACCTCGAAGGCGACCACGCACCAGGCGCCGACCTATCTGGTCGACGACATCGTGCATTATTGCGTCGCCAACATGCCGGGCGCGGTGCCGGTCACCTCGAGCCACGCGCTCAACCACGCCACCCTGCCGTTCGGCCTGGCGCTGGCATCGAAGGGACTGCGCGCGCTGGTCGAGGACCCGCATCTGCGTGCCGGCCTCAACGTCCATCGCGGCCGCATCACCAACCGCGCGGTGGCCGAGAGCCAGCATCTGTCGGTCGTGATGCCGGAGGAAGCGCTGGCGTCGTGAGATAGCTTGGATTGAAGCACTTCGGATACACCTCTCCTCCCGGAGGTGAACTCCGTAGCCCGGATGCCGGTAGCGAAATCAGGAGCAGGCCTCTCCGTTGAGGAACTGATCCCGATTTCGCTTCGCCGCAATCCGGGCTACGGCTTTGTCTTCCTCCCGACGCGCCAAGCGTCCTCAGAGATCATTTCTCGACGAATCTTGGTCCGGCTTCGCCTGTGAGTGCGTTCAGCCGGCTCTGCATGACCTCGATGATGTGCTCGCGCTTTGCCGCGATCCGTTCGATGGGGCCGCCGATGCCGATGGCGAGCGGCGCGCGTCGCTTTGGCAGGGGAACAAGCATACCTATTGTGTTTGCGCCCGGCGTCGTGCGTCCGCCTGTCTCCGAGAAGCCGCGGCGGCGAATGCGCTCGACCTCTTCCAGAAAGGCCGCCTCGCGAACGCGCGCCGACTGACTCGGCTCCTCGGCGTTGTTGCGACGGATGATACCGCGAATCCTGGTGTTCGGCATTTGGCTCAGCAGCACGTGTCCGAGCGCGGTGCGAACCATCGGTCGTATCTGACCGGCTTGGGCAGTGTACTGAAGCTGGGAGCCGCCGGGGACAACGTGCAGATACTGCATCCCGGCAGTGCCGGCCTGTTGTCCAAGCATGACGGTTTCGCCGCCCGTCGCGGTCCAGAGTTCCTCCATCAGATCGGTGAGCTTTGTGTCACGGAACGGCGAACGACGGATCCAATCACCAAGCAGATTGACCCGGTAACTGGGGATGAAGCGCCGGGTCTGTCGGTCGTATTCAAGGTAGTTCAATTCAACGAGACTGCGAAGCAGCACTGACGTGCTCGATTGGGGCATCTGAAGCGCGGAAGCTATTTCGGTCACGGAAGCCGCCCGCTTTCTTTCCCGAAAGAACTCCAGAACCGCAAACGACCGCATGGCCGATTTGACGATGGCCGTCTTGTTCGCGTTCGGCATGGCTGTCTCCGCGGCGGGTCAAGTACCGCGCCTCCATCACATATGTGATGTTAGGGCAAAACTGCTTCACTTGACGACAACTTTGGCACAGATTGGCGCCCAACAAGACCAAGCCATGGAAACGCAGAGAGCAGGGGAAGGCGGATGCCCGGCCGAAGTTTGCTCGAGAAGATCTGGGACCAGCACGTCATTGCTCGTTTGAGCGAGGACACTGACCTTCTTCATATCGACCGCCATCTGCTGCACGATCTCGGCGGCTCGCGCGGTCTGCTCGATCTCAAGAGCCGTGGCCTTGAGGTTCACAATCCCGAGCTGACGTTTGCGACGCCCGATCACGCGCTGTCGACGGCGCCCGGCCGCGCCGGAACCAGCAAGATCGGACAGGAATTGCTGGCCGCACTGCGGGCCGAGACGGCGGCGAGCGGCATCACGCTGTTCGATGTCGATCAGCCCGGCCAGGGCATCGTCCATGTCATCGGGCCGGAGCTCGGCTTGAGCCTGCCGGGCGCGACCATCGTCTGCGGCGACAGCCACACCTGCACCCATGGCGGCTTAGGGGCACTCGCTTTCGGCATCGGGTCGAGCGAGCTCACCCACGTGCTGGCGACACAGGCGCTGATCCAGAAGCGTCCGAAGACGATGCGCGCGCGCTTCGAGGGCAAGCTGCCACTTGGCGTCACTGCCAAGGACATGATCCTCGCACTGATCGGGCATATCGGCGCGGCCGGCGGCACCGGCTACGCGGTCGAATATGCCGGCAGTGCGATCCGCGAACTGCCGATCGAGGGACGGCTGACGATCTGCAACCTCTCGATCGAGCTGGGCGCCAAGATGGGCATGGTGGCGCCTGATGAAAAGACCTTCGAATTCCTGCGCGGCCGTTCCTATGCGCCGCAAGGCGAGATGTGGGATATCGCAGTCAAGGCGTGGCGTGAATTGCCCAGCGATCCCGACGCGGTGTTCGACCGCGAGGTCGTGATCGATGTCGAAAAGATCATCCCGCAGGTGACCTGGGGCATCAGCCCCGAGCATGTCGTCGGCGTCGATGGCGTCATTCCCGATCCGAAGTCGGTCGATGATCCGGCACGACGCGCCGCGATCGAAACTGCGCTCGAGTATATGGGCCTGCAGGGCGGTGCGCCGATCGCCGGCACGCCGGTCGACTGGGTGTTCATCGGCTCTTGTACCAATAGCCGGCTCAGCGATCTGCGCGCTGCGGCCGAGGTCGCGCGCGGCCGCAAGGTCGCGCCCGGGGTCCGCGCCTGGGTGGTGCCGGGCTCGGAGAACGTCAAGCGCGAGGCGGTTGCCGAAGGGCTCGACAAGATCTTCATCGAAGCCGGCTTCGAATGGCGCGAGCCGGGCTGTTCGATGTGCCTGGCCGCCAATGGCGAGGTGGTGGCGCCCGGGCAGCGTTCGGTCTCGACCTCGAACCGAAATTTCGTCGGCCGGCAGGGGCCGCGCGCACGGACGCATCTGGCGAGCCCCGCGAGTGCGGCGGCCTCGGCCATTGCCGGCGCGATCGCCGATGTCAGGATGATGGGGCGCTAAGATGCCGAAACCGTTCGACAAGCTCACCGCGACCGCTGCGCCGATCATGCGCGCCAATATCGATACCGATGTGATCATCCGGATCGAGCGCCTGGTCGGCAACGGGGTTCGCGGCACGCTCGGCAAATGGGCGTTCGGCTCGCTGCGCTATCTCGCCGACGGCTCGGAGAATCCGGATTTCATCCTCAACCGCGAGCCGTATCGCGAGGCGGAGATTTTGGTGACCGGCCCGAATTTCGGCTGCGGCTCGTCGCGCGAGGGCGCGGTGTGGTCGCTGCAGGAGCGCGGCATCCGCGCCGTCATCGGCTCCGGCTTCGGCGACATCTTCTTCGCCAACTGTTTCCAGAACGGCATCCTGCCCGTCGTCGTCGACAAGGCGGTGGTCGATCAGCTTGCCGCCGACATCGAGGCGACGCAGGGCGCGGGCAAGGTCTCGATCGACCTCGAGGCCCAGACTATCGTCTCGCCGTCGGGCGCGCGGCATCCCTTCGAGATCGATCCGCGGCGGCGCGAGGGGCTGTTGAAGGGGCTCGACGAGGTGGCGCTGACATTGCAGCGCGATGGCGAGATCCACGCCTTCCAGGCTGCCGACCGCACGGCGCGGCCCTGGATTCATTTTCAGAAGACACCCGCTTCAAGGACACCGGCATGAGCACGCAATCCAACATGGTCAAGGTCGCCGTCGTCGGCGGCGAGGGCATCGGCCCTGAAGTCACCGCGCAGTCGCGCCGCGTGCTCGAGTGGTTCGCGGCCAAACGGAACGTGC
>DASVOL010000726.1:0-2855 GCA_036383375.1 Bradyrhizobium sp.
GATCGTTGACCACGACCTTGGCGCCCTCCGCCGCGCAGAGCAGCGCGATCTCGCGGCCGATGCCGCGGCCCGCGCCGGTGACGATGATGACTTTATCCTGCAGTGATTTTGCCATGTGGGTTCTCCTTGTTGCTGTGTGTCCGCAGGCCGATGCGGAGCCCCACTCGTCATGCGCGGGCTTGACCCGCGCATCCATCCTTCTTCAGAAGGGGATGGATTGCCGGGTCAAGCCCGGCAATGACAGATCGGGCGCTGCGCTCGCGCCGGCCATTGCTATATTTCGTTCGTAAAGATGATCGTGCCACTTGCGGCGAACATGCCGCCGACGCCATGGCAGACCGAGATCTTCGCATTCGGCACCTGCGCGGGCGCGATGCCGCGCATCTGCCGCACGCTCTCCTGCAGCGCGTACATGCCGTACATGCCGGAGTGCATGTAGCTGAGCCCGCCGCCATTGGTGTTGAGCGGCAGCTTGCCGCCGGGGCGGGTGTTGCCGTCGGCGATGAACTTGCCGGTTTCCTCATGCGGCATGAAGCCGAGGTCGCCAAGGCCGTAGAGCGGCAGATGCGCGAAGGCGTCGTAGATCATCAGATGATCGACGTCCTTGTGGGCGATGCCGGCCTCCTTGAACGCCAGCGGGCCCGCCACCTTGAAGGCGCGCGATGAGTCGAACGTCTTCATCTGGCTGACCATCGGCGTCTCCACGCTCTCGCCGGTGCCGAGGATGTAGACCGGCTTTTGCGGGAAATCCTTGGCGCGGTCGGCCGAGGTGAGGATCAGCGCGCCGCCGCCGTCGGTGACGAGGCAGCATTGCAGCAGCCGGAACGGATAGGCGATCATCCGCGAGTTCAGGACGTCGGCGACCGTGATCGGATCCTTCATGGTCGCGCGCGGGTTCTTCGCCGCCCATTCGCGCTGCACGACGGCGACCATCGCCAGCTGCTCATGCGTGATGCCGTGGGTCTTCATGAAGCGCAGCACCGGAATCGGGAACATGCTCGGCGGTCCGTAGACGCCGAACGGCGACTCGAACTGACCGTTGAGGCTGTCGGGTGCGGTGAAGCGCGGCTGCTTGCCGATCATCGACTTGCCGCTCTCGGCATGGGTGATCAGGACGGTCTTGCAGAGGCCGGCCTCGATCGCGGCGGCGGCGTGACGGACATGCAGCATGAAGGAGCAGCCGCCGACCGAGGTGCCGTCGACCCAGGTCGGCGTGATGCCGAGATAGTGCGCCATCTGCTGCGGGGTCTCGACCGCGGTGGCGAAGCCGTCGATGTCGGACAGTTTTAGGCCGGCATCCGCGATCGCGTTCAGCGCCGCGTCCGCGTGCAGCTGGATCTGCGACATGTTCGGGATGACCCCGAGTTCGGTGGTTTCGGCCGCACCGACGACGGCAACCTGGTTCCTGCGCATCACATTACCCCTTTGCCGGGCGGAAGAGGGGAAGGGTGATCTTGTCGTCAAGCGCCTCGAAAGCGACCTCGAGCGGCATGTCGAGTTCGAGCGCTTCCGGCGTCTGCGGACAATCGATGATGTTGCTCATCATGCGCGGGCCTTCGTCGAGCTCGACGATGGCGATCGCATAAGGCGGCGTGAAGCCGGGTGCGGCGGGACGATGATTGATGACGTAGCTGTACAGCTTGCCCTTGCCGCTGGCCTTGAACACCGAGACATTGCGCGAGGCGCAGGAGGGGCAGAACGGCCGCGGCGGGAAGTAGATATTGGCGCAGGCGTCGCAGCGCTGCAGGCGCAGTTCGCCGGCCTTGGTGCCGTCCCAGAAATGCTGGGTCTCTGGTGTCGGTTTTGGTTTCGCGCGCGCGGGCTCGGCCATGTCTGATGTCTCCTCCCGAAATCGTTACGGTCTTGATGCGCCATCGGACCAACGGCCGTCAACGGTCCATCCACGCCCGCGCAGCGGCCTGTGCCCCGCGCATGCCGCATATTCCGCCCCTCGCACAATTGCTAAGGCCGCGATGCTTGTGTCGCTCCGGTCCGGCGCGTAGAAGGGCCGCGGTCCTAGATACGTCGAAAGACCGGTCCACGAGACGTCCAAGACACCCGGGAGGAATAACATCATGCTGAGGATCATCGGCGCGGCACTCGCTGCCAGCCTCGCATTTGCCACGCAGGCAATCGCCGCCGACGCACCGTCGGAGATCAAGATCGGCACGCTCTACGCGTCCTCGGGGCGCTACGCCTCGATCTCGATGCCGGTCTACAGCTCGCTCAAATTATGGGTCGAGCAGAAGAACGCCGAGGGTGGCGTGTTCGTGAAGGCGTTCGACAAGAAGATCCCGATCAAGCTCGTGTCCTATGACGACCAGAGCAACACCGCGACCGCCTCGACGCTTTATAACCAGCTCGTCACCCAGGATAAGGTCGACCTGCTGGTCGCCGATTCCGGGTCGGTGCTGACGGCGCCCGCGGTTGTGATCGCGCGCGACCACAAGATGTTCCTGTTCGACCAGACCGGCACCGGCGCGAGCTTCTTCTCCAAGGACAATCCCTACATTGCGCTGATGGCCGATCCGGTATCGACGGTCTGGCCGAAGCCGGTGGCTGACTTTATCAGCCATGACGGTCCTGGCCTTGGCATCAAGAAGATCGCCATCCTCTACGCGACCAACGAGTTCACCGGTACTCAGGCCAACGCGTTCCGCAAGTTCGTCAAGGAGTCCGGTGCGCCGATCGAGATCGTCTACGACCAGGGCGTCCCGACCGAGACCACCAACTACAACGTCATCATCAACAACATCAGCAACACCAATCCCGACGCGGTGATCCATTTCGGCTACGCGCCGAACGACATCGCCTTCCTGCGCAACGTCCAGGACGTCGGCACCAAGTTCAAGATG
>DASVOL010000727.1:0-50990 GCA_036383375.1 Bradyrhizobium sp.
GATCTCGCTACCCCGCGCGGGACGATTTCCGCTCGCCGGTGACGGCGTTTTCGGCCGCGCGGTTCATCAGCGAGGCGTAGTCGTGGCCGAACAGCACTTCGCAGAAGCGGATCGCGGCCTTGACCTGCTGCTGGCGGAAGGTGCGGACCCGGGCGTCGCCGCCGCGCAGTGATTGCACCAGCCCCTCGGTCGACTGCTCGACATAATGTTGCAGGTCCGAGAAGGTCCGCAGCGTCACCTCGTTGATGGCGAGCTCGCTGGCGTAGGTGCGGCACACCGCGACAAAATCGATCAGGGCGGCGGCATCCTCGACCTCGGACGCATCGATCTTGGCGCCGGCCGTAATGTCCTTGTCGGCGCGCTGGCGCAGGATGCGGCGGACCCGGCCCGGCACGCTGTCGATCTCCGATTGCAGCGCGTTCGACGTATCGGCACGCACCGAGGTGAGCTGACGGCCCCAGGTGGAGTCGTTGCGCAGGTCGAGCTCGGTGCGCAGGCCGCGGACCCCGTCATGCAGGGTCTTGAGCTGGTCGCCGACATAATCGAAATGCCCGCGCTTGATGTCGGTGCGCAGGCAGGCCGCGACGAATGACAGGTCATGCAGCGCAATGGTGACGGCGATGCCGTACGGCGTGGCCGCGACCCGCAGCTCGTCGTCGGAGGCCGCCATCTTGATGGCAAGGCGGATGATCTGCCATGGCGCGGCGAGCCGCTGCGCGATCAATGACAGTGCGAACGGCAGCAGTTGCGGCGTCTGCAGCGACGGCAGCTTGAGCGCCTCCATTGCCGAGGCGATCTGGGAATCGGAAAACACCCTGATCTGGCTCGGCAGCCGGCTGCCCAGGGTTTCCAGGGCTTCACGGGCCTGCAGCACGAGGCCGATCGGCAGCAGGTCCTCGACCACGTTCGGCGGGCCCACGCGTGCCAGCGCGCGCTGGCGGTCGTCCTGTGTCGGCCCCGCGACCTTGATGATGGCTTCCGCAGCCGCAAGCTGGAACTTGCGCGCGGCGATCTCCATCGGACCGTTCTCGGAGGCCGCCGCCAGCGCCGTCTCGAATTCGCGGGCGGCCTCGGGCGCGCCCTCGCGGGCGAGCCACTGCCAGATCGGCAGCAGCGAGGCGCGGCGGAGCTGGCCGGCTCGGGTAGGGAAATTGGTCTCGGCGAGGAACGGCTCGAGCGGCCGGAACAGGAGCCGCGCCGGGTCGTCGCTGCGCGGCTGGATCTGCTCGTCCTGCTCGGCCCCGCGCACGATCTTGCGCAGTTGCTCCAGCACCAGATTGGCGACCGCGACGTCATCGCCGCGTTCGACGGCGCGCTCCAGCTCCCGCATCAGCAACGCCTGCGATTGCGGCGGAAGCTGCGCGAGATAATCCGTCAGGCGCTCGATCGATTTCTGGCTCATGCCCGGTCGTGAAATTTGGTGCCCGGCAAACGCCGCAGCCCGTCCGCCCGCGATGATAGAGGTGGGCGCGTTAAGAAGCCGTTTAGGAATAATGCCGGCCGCGCCGCCCAAAAGGTTGCGCCGCGTCCGCAGGGCAAATCGCACATGTTGTTTGCGAGGATTGTCCGCGAGTTCTCCTCGCCTCCCCCCGCAAGCGGGTGCTGTCCTAATTCGGAGACGCGCTCCGGGAAACCAGGACACTTGTCAAACACCCGGGAAAAGGTGGCAGTTTATTTGCGTTCGATTCACACAGGTGATTTCTGAAACCGCCCACTGATTCGATCCTTTCGGGACTGGGCAGGGCATTTCATTAAGATCAAATTACAGCCCGGAACGGGCCGCCAATTATCGGCAACCGGCGGCTCGGCGTGAGAATGGGAATAAGGAATGGCTCCAGCATCACCTCCAAGGGTGCTGGGGCCATTTCTTTGCGCGCCACAGGAACGAGGCGTGTCGGCTGGCGGCTGTTTTATGTCCGGCGTCCCCGCCGGGTGCGTCGGATGACGTATGTCAACTCGGTCCCGGCTTGCGCCCCCTCGCCGGGGCCGTTTCTTTTTCAAGGTTAGGAACAGGTCCCGGTGACGTTCCGTTGTCGCGTGGTCCCGGTGCTCAAGACGGACAGCACTTGGACACGGCCTCAGCGTTCCCCCGGCGCCTGGGGCCGTTTCTTTGGGTGAAGAAGAAAGGTTCGGCTTTCGCCGGGCCTCGTAGTTCAAGCTGACTTGCAATTAGCGCCATCACGGCTTTCCACCATCAATTACAATGAAGTTGCGCGTCACGCGCACTGGCCGGTTCGGCTCGAGCGGCAGCACGGCATCCAGCAAATCACCGATAGTCCAAATCCGCTCAGCAATACCAAGCGCGACAGCCGGCTCAGTCCGCAGCGCATCATGCACGCGGCAGAGATTGTCGTGAGCCACGTACGGGCCCACAGCAGCGGCGTGGTGATCCAGCTTCTTTGAAAAGCCGTTGGTGAGGCGGGCAAAGCGCATCTGGGTCGCGTCCACGATTCAGCGCGACCCCGCCTGCTCCGTTGGGGCAAGTATATTATGTTGTTTGTGTACGGCGCGATTGAGGGTGACGTCGGCAAAGAGCTCTTAGGTCGCGGATGATTGAAGCCCCCCACCGCGCAGCCATTCGGTCATGCCAGCGCCAGCCTCGGCTTGCCGAGCCAGCTTCAGGAGCGCTTCTCTCTCGATACCTGGGGCGAGCGCTGCGGCCTGTTCGCGTAGCTCTCTGGCTCTCTCAACAAGGCGCGCTTCAAGTGAATTGGTGTGTCTGACCCGACGTCGAATTTGGCCCATGTGACCTTTTTCCTCGCTCAGTTCCTTACGGGAACGGGGCTATAAATCGACATCGGAACGCAAAGTTCCTATCGGGCTTCCTTCATGGTCCGCTCGACTTCATCGGCTAGAGTCCGGTGATGTGCGGCCAACTTGGCGAACAGTTCTTTCTTGGCCTTATCGGTCGCCAGCTTGCTGATTAGCTCGCACTCTTCCGCCTCGACACGAAGCTTCTCCAAGTGCGCCTGCATGTCCTTCATGGGCCGTCTCCCGAGATCGGGCGATGATTGCACGGGGAACAAGCCGCACAATACGACTTCTGGAACTCCGTTCACCCACGGAGAACCCCGGGATTGGATCTAAACCCTTTGATCTAGATCACGGGTACTGGCCGAAATAGGCCACTCGCCAAATCGAAACCGCCACCGATTAGGAACGTTTGATGCCCGGGAAAATTAGGCAACTGGCGACGGCGCGATCCTGCCCCCAAAGTCTGCCGCCGCCATCAGTCCCAGCGCCAACCTTCCCCGGGGCGCTGGGACTTATTCTTTTAGGCCATTCGCAGCCGGTTGACGGACAGCACCTACAAGCGGGAGCGCACCGCGCCTTCGCGACCGCCATTCAACCGAATTCCATCATTCCCTACACCGCCGGCAGCATGAGCTCGGCCCGCAGACCGCCGATCGGCGCGTCATTGAGGGCGAGCTTGCCGCCGTAGAGGCCGGCGAGATCGGTCACGATCGACAGACCGAGCCCCGAGCCGGGTTTCGATTCGTCGAGCCGCTGGCCGCGCCGCGACACCTGGGCGCGCTCGGCCTCCGACAGGCCGCGCCCGTCGTCGTCGACCACAATGCGCAGCCTGGGACCCGCGCCCGAGGCCTCCGGCGGGACCACGCCGACCTCGATGAACACCTGGGACGCCGCCCATTTGCAGGCGTTGTCGACGAGATTGCCGACCATCTCCTCGAGGTCCTGCCGCTCGCCGCGAAACCGCGCCGCCGGGTCGGCCTTGGCCTCGATCGCGAGGTCGCGGTCGCGATGTATCTTTTCCATGGTCCGGCGCAGCGCCTCGATGACGGGGGCGACGTCGGTGATGGTGCTGACGATGGTGGCCCGGGCGGCGATCCGCGCGCGCTCGAGGTGGTGCGCGACCTGGTCGCGCATCACGTCTGCCTGCTCCAGCACCTTGCTGGCGAAGGGATCGCCGGCATGCGCGCCGGCTTCGTTCACGATCACCGACAGCGGCGTCTTGATCGCATGGGCGAGATTGCCTACATGGGTGCGCGAGCGCTCGACGATCTCCCGGTTGGCATCGATCAGCGCGTTGGTCTCGCGCGCCAGTGGCGCGATCTCGACTGGAAATCGGCCCTCCAGCCGCTCGGCGCGGCCGGAGCGGATATCGGCAATCGAATCCGAAATGCGCTTGAGCGGCGCGAGGCCATAGCGCACCTGGAAGATCGTGGTCAGCAGCAGCACGATGCCGAGGGCCGCGAAGGTGCCGCCGAGGTAATAGTCGAAACTGCGGGTCTCATCGAATATCTCGGTGGCATCGCCGGCGACGCTGACCAGGAACTTGCCGTCGGCGCCGAGATCGACCGGCCGCTCCACCACGCGCAGGCTCTGGCCTTCGGGTCCGTCGACATAGCCGAGCCGGACGCCGGCGGCGGTCAGCTCGGCGCCATGCTCCTCGAGCTTGGGCAGCTTCTTGTCCCACAGCGAGCGCGAGGCGCGGGTCTCGCCCTTTTCGGTATCGGTGCGGGTGATCTGCCAGTACCAGCCCGACAGGGGCAGGTCGAACAGCGGCTCGCCGAGCGACTGGAACTGGCGGTCCGCCGGCTCGTCCGGCGTCGCCACTTCGGCGATCAGGGTGCGCAAATAGAGATTGAGCCGCCGGTCGAAGGCGCGCTCGGTCGCGTCGCGGTAGACCGACGACAGGATGACGCCGGTGATCGCCAGGATCACCACCACCCAGGCGGTCGCCGAGACGAACAGGCGGGTCGCAAGCGAGCTACCGCCCATCAGAGCACGGGCTCGAACAGCGTGTCAGCGGCAACAGACGTCAGGGATTCAAACATTGGCGAATCCAGTTCTCCCGGCGCGGATCATGCCAATGCCCGTGTACGCCGATCAAGCGCTCTAAGAACATGATCCGATTGAACAGGACATGCTCTCATCCTGTTGTTTGGCCGCGTTTTCTTCACGCGAGCGAACCGGTTATCCACTTCGCTCGAAACCGCTTTAAGTCGGCGGCGACAGCATGTAGCCGAGGCCCCGAACCGTCTGGATAATATCGACTTCCAGCTTCTTGCGGATGCGGCCGACGAACACCTCGATGGTGTTGGAGTCGCGGTCGAAGTCCTGGTCATAGAGGTGCTCGACCAGCTCGGTGCGCGAGACCACCCGCCCGGTGTGATGCATCAGATAATCGAGCAGATTGTACTCATGCGAGGTCAGCTTGATCGGATTGCCGTTGACGGTGACCCGCTTGGTGCGGGTGTTGAGCGCCACCGGCCCGCAGACCAGTTCGACCTGGGCATGCCCGGTCGCGCGGCGCAGCAGCGCGCGGATCCGCGCCAGCACCTCCTCCAGATGGAAGGGCTTTGCGACATAATCGTCGGCGCCCGCATCGAACCCCTGAACCTTGTCGCTCCAGCGGTCGCGCGCGGTGAGAATCAGCACCGGCATCACCCGCTTGTTCCGCCGCCAGGCCTCGAGCACCGAGATACCGTCCATCTTCGGCAGGCCGATATCCAGCACCACCGCGTCGTAGGGCTCGCTATCGCCGAGGAAATGCCCCTCCTCGCCGTCGAACGCGCGATCGACCACATAGCCGGCGTCCGTGAGCGCGGTGGTGAGCTGGCGGTTCAGATCCGGGTCATCCTCAACGACGAGCAGACGCACTTTAGCCTCCGAGAGTGAGCATTGCGATATTCCGGCATCAAATGAGGCTTCCGGCCGTGAACGGCCTATGAATGGAGCCGCAGGCGAAACCTTATTTTTTCGTCAGGTGCACCATCCCGGGAACCCGCGCAAGCGCGATGGGTTCCAGCTGAGAGATGCGCACCAGATGAGATTGAGTTTCAATATTAGGTATTATAATACCTGAAATTTGACAACAGGACGATGCGCCGTGTCTGTCACAACCCGCGGGCAAGTTAACCTTCGGCGACCATTTCCATGTCGCTGACACCGGTGATGCGCTAATCCAGCCCGGGGTCGTCTGCGGTACAGGACCGGGAATACTTTGTTGCAAATTTCGAAGATACGGAGGTTCGGTGTGATTGCGGGCTGGCTTGCGCTTGCCTTTATCGCCTTCGTGACGCTGTCGCCGATCCAGGATCGTCCGTCGTTCTTCCATCCTCAGATCGAGCGCTTCACCGCGTTCGCAGTGATGGCAATGGCCTTTGTGCTGGGTTACCCGCGGCGTACCGCGCTGATCATGCTCTTTGTCATCTTCAGCTCGTTCACACTCGAAGCGATGCAATTGCTGACACCGGACCGTCACGGCCGCCTGCTCGACGCGATCGTCAAGGTGGCGGGAGGTTTTGCCGGCGTCGGCGCAGGTCACCTCATCCTGCTTATGCTGCGCAGCCAGTTCGGCCGGCTGAGGTCGGGCGCGGACGCAGCTTAGTCTTCCGGCATTTTGGGCACGATCTCCGCGCAAACGTGTTCCGCGTTCGTCGCGACGGAAAACCGCCTCCCACGCTTGCGAATCATGCCCTATCGCCGGCGCGGATGCGCCTTCTGGTGCCACGCCCAGGCCGAGCGGATGATGTGGCCGAGATCCGACCGGCTCGCCTTGAAGCCGAGGCCGCTCTCCGACTTGGCGGGATCGGCGACCAGGATCGGCGGATCGCCGGCCCTGCGTTCGCGCACCACGCTCGGCACCGTTTCACCGGTCTCGGCGCGGATCGCGTCGAGCACCTCGCGCACCGAATAGCCGGTGCCGGTGCCGAGGTTGAACACGCCGCCGGCGCTCCCCTTCAACAGCAGCTCGAGCGCCGCGATATGGGCGGCGGCAAGATCGTCGACATGGATGTAGTCGCGCACCGCGGTGCCGTCGGGCGTCTCATAGTCTTCGCCGAAGATCGCGAAATCCGGCACGTGCCCCAGCAGCGCCATCAGCGCGCGCGGAATCAAATGCGTCTCGGGATCGCGAAGCTCGCCGATGGTGCCGGAGGCATCGGCGCCGCAGGCGTTGAAGTAACGCAGGCAGACCGATTTGAATTGATAGGCGGCGCGATAGTCAGCGAGGATCTGCTCGATCATGAACTTGGAGCGGCCGTAGGGATTGACGGTCGGCCCTGCGGCGCTCTCGGGAATGGGATCGCGTCCGGCATTGCCGTAGACGGCGCCGGTAGAGGAAAACACCAGGCGGTCGCAGCCCGCCTCGCGCATGCCGCGCAGCAGGCCGAGCGTGCCGTCAACGTTGTTGGTGTAGTATTTCTGCGGATCCGCGACGGACTCGCCGACCGCGCTGAACGCGGCGAAGTGCATCACGGCGAGCGCATTGTGCTCGCGGATGGTGGCGGCGACCTTGTCGTGATTGGCGACGTCGCCGGTCACGAGCGGTCCCCATTGCACGAAATTGCGATGGCCGGTGGACAGGTTGTCATAGACGACCGGAACAAACCCGGCCTCGGCGACCGCCTTGGCGCAATGGGATCCGATGTATCCCGCGCCGCCCGTGATGAGGATCGAACCCCTGCTCGCCATCGAAAATGCCGCCCCTGCGCGGACCGATCCCGCGCCTCAACGAACGCAATGATCGCATGGGTACGACATTCCGTCCGGCGCAGCAAAACGACGATGGGAATAGCGTTAAGACCGCGCGAGCACTGCGTTAACCAAGCAGGGTTCGGGCGGCCGGCAGGCCTTTCGGCTGCCGAGTGATAACGCGCGTGCCGGTCGACGGATCGATGTGAGGCGGCCGGATCGCCTTGCCAATCTAGACCGTCACGCGCTGCCTCGGTGCGATCCCGCACCAGCTCATGACGAGATCGGCGAGCGTCTTGATCTCGAGATCGGCCGGCGTACCGCTGGCGAAATCGGCAACCGATTGCCCCAGCGCGACGGCGCGAACATAGGCCGAGCGGCTTCCGATCATCGGCCCGATCTCTTCGTCGAGCGTATCCAGCTCCTCGATCAGTTGCTGGCCTTCGAGCGTGCGCTGGTCGACGCGGTTCGGCACGATCATGGCGCGGAGCGCGGTTCGCCGCGCTGCACGCACTTCCCGGACGATGTCGATCGTCCGCGCGGTGGCCTCGATGTCGAGGCCCGACGGCGTACACGGCATCAGCACGATATTGGCGACCGCGAGCACGGCGCCCAGCACCCGGTCGTTGGGCGCGGAATCCACGACGATGATCTGATGCGGAATCTGGCGCATCAGCTTGGCCCATTCGGCCACGGGGCGGGTTTCCGGATCGAGCTGGTAGACGGGAAACGACAAATTGCCGGGCTCGGCCCAATGGCAGGCAGACGCCTGCGAGTCGGCATCGACTAGCCCCACCAGGCCCGTACGCCGATCCAGTTCTGCAGCCAGCAGCACCGCGAGCGTCGTCTTTCCGACCCCGCCCTTGCGCTGGGCAACCGAGATGACAAGCGGCATCGCTAGCTCCTGGCCTTATCACCCGTACGAGCGCGGGAGGACACCTTCATCAACGAGCGTCAGCATCCGGGGCAGACAGACCCGCTTTGCGTCGTAATTGTCTCGCACGAAGCTCCTCGCCTTCATCCGCATCTTCTTGAAGGCTTTCGGCCGTGACAGCACCGAGACGACCTGATCCGACAGCGCATCAATATCGAAGAACGGCGCCAGCAGGCCGTTGCCGTCAGAGATGATATCGCGAAGCGGGGCGGTGTCGGATGCCACCACCGCACATCCGGCACTCATGGCCTCCAGCAGCGACCATGACAGCACGAAGGGATAGGTCAGATAGACGTGCACCGAGGAAATCTGCAGCAGCGCGAGATACTGGTCCCGGGGAATCCGGCCGAGGAAATGCACGCGGCGAAGGTCGATGTCCGACCGGATCTCGTCCAGGAACATCGACTTCCAGCTCGAGCCCTTCGGCGGATTCGCGCCGTAGGATGTGCCGCTGCCGCCGACGATCACCACCTGCGCATTCGGCCGCGCAGCCAATATCCTCGGCAGCGATCGCATGAAGACATGGAATCCGCGCACCGGCTCCAGATTGCGCGAGACGTAGGTGATCACCTCGTCGTCCGCCGACAGTGTCGCGCCGTTCGGAAGCTGAAACCTCGCGACCGGATTGGGCTTGACCTCGTCGGTATCGACGCCCTCGTGGATGACATCGATCTTGCTCTGAAACTCGCGGGGAAAGGTCGACCGCTGCCATGGCGTCGGCGAAACGCCGGAATCGCATTCGGTGAGCGCCAGCAGCGTCGTCGCGTTCTTCAGATGAAGCGCGACATTGCCGTCGAGGCCCGTCATCGGAAACTCGGGATCGAAGCCGACGTCCCGGCCCTCGGCGCCGTAGTAGAATTCGCAATAGAGGATGATCCGCGCTTTCGGAAACATCGTGCGCAACGGCAGCGTTTCGCCCCAACCGGGATGCGCGAAAATCAGGTCGGGCACGAAGCCCTGCCCCGACAGCGACGACAGCGCATACAGGACCTCCTCGGCACGCCGCGCCTCGACGTCGAAGCGGCGGGCAAAGGGATGCACCATCGCGGAGTCCGACTTGGTCGTCGAATATTTCAGCAGCCGGATATCCCGCGTCGTGCTCGCGGTCGATGAACCGACCGCAACGACCTTGTTTCCGGGCTGCTCCGCGAGCGCACGCGCAATGTGGCGATACTGGGCTGGAAAGTTGTTGTGGACGAAGAGGACGTTCATTGGCGGGCGGGCGCGCCCCCCGGCCGCGCGGTCTTCGATTGGGGTCAGATTCGAGATCATGACCGGCAGGGTGTCTTCGATATGCACGTGCGAACTATCTCACCGGATTAACATTAAGCCCCCTTCTATCACACCAATTTTTGGGGCACACTGTGTGAGAAACATATCGACCCATTCCGTTAGGCTCGCAGGCGACCATGAACGAACAGATTCAGCAGAAAACCATTGACCTGGCACGGGGTCTTTTCCTGGTTCGCTACAATGGCGCGGAAGACAAGACATCACCTCCGGTGGTGCGCGTCTACGCCGATCGCGCCAGTCTTAACAATTGTAACATTATTACCGGACCCGATGCGGCCAATGGAACCCTGTTTGCGCCCGAGACCGCGCTGGTCGTGTCGGTGGCGCGGCCAAGCCGCCTGATCGTCGAGGTCACGGCGGGGCGCGCCGGCGGCTCGACCGCCGCCAACATCAAGATCGAACCGCTGACCCAGGGCCAACTGGCCGCGCAGCCGATCGGCCAGCCGGCTGGCCAGCCATTCGACACCGACGAGCCCGAGACCGGCCCTGAGGAACTCAGCGCCCTCAAGCTGCTCGCGCATGTCGCGGGCCTGGGTGACGTGACGGTCGGCCCGAATACGTGGATTGCAGGGCCGGCCGCGCCGGCCCGTATCGAGGGGATTTCCCTCGAATGGCCGAACAAGCCGCGCGATCTCAACCTGCAATACGCGGTCAAGTTCGCCCGGCCGCAGCGCGGCGACAACCAGTTCGTTCCGCTCGGAACCTTTGCCGGAACCCGGGGACGCGCGCTGGCCATCACGGGGTTCTCGCTGGAAGCCACCGGCCCCGGCGCGGATCGCTACGCCATCGCGGCCGAAACCATCTTCCTCGGGGCTCCCGCCTTGCGCGTCACCGGGAACCGGATTGTGGTGTCGGGCCCTTCGGGCCGGGAGCCGCTGGTCGGCCTCAAGCTCAGTCTCGAAGAGCACCGGGTGCAGGCAGCGCCGCTCGCGCCCCGACAACCGATGCGCGCCGAGCCCGCCCCCGTCATGCCGCGCCAGGAGGCGCCGCGCCTCGATGGACGGGTACGCGTGTTCCGGAGCCGGCAGAACGCCGTCAAGACGGCGGGCTGACCATGCGGGCAGACAAGGGCGACACTTGACCGCCGACGCGCGCAGGATCGCCTTTACCTCCAGAACGCTCCACCACGTCGATCTCGAGCGGGCCGCTGTCGGAGCGCTCGAGGCACGCGATTTTCGTCGCGCATTCGCGCTCGCCGATCGCCGCTGCCGGATCTTGCCGCATCCGGGCGCCCGCGCCCATTTGCTGCGTGCCGAAGCGCTGTTTCGCCTCGATCTCACGGATGCGGCTCTCGCCAGCGTCGCCAAAGCGCTCGAACTCGAACCGGACGATCTAGCCGCCGCGCGGCGAATGATGGCCTGGGGCGACGGCCCTGCGCAGATCGACGCCGCGCGAAGCGTCGCGCGGCGCGACGACGATCCGGATTCAGTCAGGACCGCGCTGCTGCTGCTCGAGCAGAGCGGTCAGGACAGCTGCGCCCGTATTGACTTCCTCGATGAGGAGGTGAAGGGATGGGTGACGTGGCGAGGCGCGGACGATCCACACCTCTCACTGGCGCAGGCGGATCAATCCAGCACTTTGCAGCTTCCCGCCGACCCCCGTCACAGGTTTGCGCTCAATGGGCGACGCGCCGCAAGCTTCCGTTTGATGCGGCCGGCGTCCGCGACCTCGCAGCGCCTCGAGATCGCGCAGGCGGACCACATCATCGCCAGCATTCAGCTGCCGGCCAACCGCGCGCCGGATCGCCGCGACGCGCCACAGCGGCCGTCTCGCACCGGGAGCGGCGAAACTCCCTCGCTCACCATCATCATCCCGGTGTACCGCGATCTGGACGCGACACGTGCCTGTATCGAGAGTGCGTTGACGGCCGTCGCCTGCACGCCGGGCGCGACCATCGTCGTCGTCGATGATGCTTCGCCGGAGCCCGACATCAAGCTTCTGCTCGGCGAGCTGGCGTCCGAGCAGCGCATCCGGCTCCTGACCAATGCACACAATCTGGGCTTTGTCGGCGCGGTCAACCGGGCGCTTGCCGAGACCGATAGCGGCGACGTCGTGCTGCTGAACTCGGATACCACGGTGCCGAAACACGCGCTGCAACGGCTGCGAAGCGCCGTGCAATCGACGCCGGGCGTGGGCACGGCGACCCCGCTCTCGAACAACGGCGAATATACCAGCTTTCCAATCCCGAACCGGTCGAACCCCCTGCCCTCGCCCGACGAGCTGGAATTGCTGGACGAGCTTGCCGGCAGCGCAAATTCCGGAATGGCCATCGACATTCCGAACGGCATCGGATTCTGCCTCTACATTACCCGCGCATGCCTCGACGCCGTGCATGCGCTCTCCGACGACTTCTATCGCGGCTATCTTGAAGACGTCGACTTCTG
The DNA here is from genome assembly GCA_036383375.1 of Bradyrhizobium sp. Classification (GTDB taxonomy): domain Bacteria; phylum Pseudomonadota; class Alphaproteobacteria; order Rhizobiales; family Xanthobacteraceae; genus Bradyrhizobium. The sequence continues at coordinate 12,052 of DASVOL010000727.1, forward strand.
CCTGCGCGCCGCGGAGGCCGGTTTCCGCAATGTGTGCATCCCGTCGGTCTTTGTCGGACACGAAGGTTCGCGCTCGTTTCTCGGCGAGAAGCGTTCGCTGGTGCTGCGCAATCTTCGCGTGCTCGAGCACCGCTACCGGCGCTATGCGACGGAGTGCGCGGCGTTCCTGCTTGCCGATCCGCTGCGCGATTGTCGCGCAGCGCTCGAACTCGAGCTGCTCTGCAACGAACAGCGCGCCGCGGGCCCGCAAATCATCCTCTGCGCCTCCTCCGTCGGCCGCGAGATCGCGATCAGGCGGTGCCGGCAGCTCGCGGCGGAGGACAAGCGCGGTCTGATCGTGCACTTCCGCGCCGAGGGACGACGCCAGCTCGCCGCGATCTTCGCGCCGGATGGCGGCGCCCCGCAGTCGATCGCACCCGACGTTGCGACGCCCGAGGGGCGCAACGCCCTTCTGAAGCTTCTCGCCGATCTCCAGGTCCGCTCGCTCGAGATCGCGGAACCGACCCGCATCCCCAGCGCATGTCTCGCGCAGCTCACGCAACATTTCGCCTACGAGCTGCTGATCACCGACACCCGACTTGCCGCGCGCGCCGCGATTGGGTCGGGCCTGCATCCGGACTGGACCGGTCTCGTCGAAGGCGCCCAAGGCGTGATCGCGATCGGCGAAGACGGCGCAGCCTTTGCGGTGTCGGTTCTCGGTCTGGAAGTGGTCAGGCCGAGCAATCCACCGGTGCGTCCGGCGCGGCATCCAGCCGTGAGCGGCCCGGCGCGCCTCGGCCTGCTTGCCCTGCACGGCAGCGCGGCGGAATTCCGCTTCGTCAGAACGCTCAGCGATCAAATCGTCGACGCCGATGCGGACGCCGAGATCATCGTGCTCGGCACCACGCTCGACGATCTCAAGCTGATGCAGCGGACCAATGTCATGGTCACCGGCGACATCGCCGTCGACGACGTTGTCGCGCTGATCGAAGGTCACGGCATCACGAAGCTGGTTCTCGACGTCGGCGAACCGGCATTCGGGCATCCGCTGGTCGACGCGCTGCTGGCGAGCGGATTGCCGGCCGCCGCGACGGAATGGCTTCCGGCACCACCGGGACGTGGCCGAACAACCGACCTGAAGCTGCAGCCCGGCCTTGATGCCGATGATGCGGTTGCCGCCGTCCTCGGCTGGGCGGTCGATGACGTGCAGCTACATCCCGATCGGAGGAGCAGTCGGCACCGGCGGGAGGTTGGCGCGCGCTTTCCATGACCGCGGTGGCCACGCAAGCGAAGAGAACGGCGTCGAATCCAGCCCCAGCAGCGGGCTGTAATAGGGATCATCGAGCAGCACCTCGCCCCACTTCGCGCGCAGCATCGCCAGCTCCCGCCCGAAGCGTGCCTTGCGGTCCGGCGCGGAATCGCGGCCCCGACTTGCCGACTCCAAATGAACGAGTTTTGCGTCCGGCGTGAAGACGATCCGCCGTCCGAGCTGGCGCAGCTTCAGGCACAGATCGATATCGTTGAAACTGATCGGAAAGCGGATCTCGTCCATGCCGCCGACAGCGACGAAATCGCGTTTACGCATCAACAGGCACGCGGCCGTCACCGCCGAACATTCGTGCGCCACCTGGAGCAGATCGCCGTAGCCGGGATCACCGTCCATCCGGTCGTTGAAGGCGTGCGCAGCCGAGAAGTTGGCGCCCAGCACCACCCCGCCATGCTGCACGACGCTGCTCGGCCAGAGCAGCTTGGCGCCGACGGCTCCGACATCGGGCGCGGACAGCCGCCACAGCATCTCCGCCAGCCAGCCGTCGTCGAGCGCCTGGACGTCGTTGTTGAGGAAGCAGATGTTGTCCGTGTCGACGCAATCGACGGCGGCGTTGTTGATGGCTGCGAAGTTGAACGGCCCTTCGACCGAAATGACGTCGATCTCGTCCGCTGAGAGACCCTCGAGATAGTCGAGCGCTTCCGGCTCGCTCGAGTTGTTGTCGACGACGAGAATCCGGGCGTTGGTCTCATTTGCGGCCGGCAACACCGTCTCGATGCAGCGCTTGAGCAGTTCGGCGCGGTTTCTGGTCGGGATGATGATGGTGGTGCGCTCGCTCCAATCGACCGCGCGCTTGATCCGCACGGCTGGAAAAAGCCCTGCTTTCCGCGGCTCGACATTCGCCTCGACACCAGTCCTGGCGAAATAGGCTTTGCCGGCAGCGGCCAGTTCGGCGGTTGCGGCGGACGCATCAATCTGCGGCAGCGCCGCAACCGATCCCGGCAGATGATAGGTTCGCTCGCGCTCCACGCAGCCGATGAAGATGTCGTAGAGCGACGTCGCCGATCGCAGCACCTCCACGGCACGCTCCCGGCGCACCGCAAAACAATACGCGCCATAGCCCTGCTCGAGCGCACGTTCGAGATCGAATGCCGAGAACAGCAGCGGCCAGACCGCGCCGGCGCCGGCTGCGACCTCGACGTCGCCATAGACGACATCGCAGCCGGGTTCGGCCGCGAACACATCGGCGAAGCGCTGCAAGGCATCTTCCGCGAGGATCGTGCCGCTCAGGCAGAACACGAAGAACGCGCTGCTCGCGGCATCGCCGTCGACGAACTCGCGCGCAGCGCTGGGATCGAACTGACTGAACCCGCGCGCCGGCAGAGACACCGCCGACCACGCCGCGTGCCGCTGGGCCTCCAGGCTCTCGATGCTTTCCTCCACCCTGGCGTCGCCGATCAGGACCACTGCGACCTCGGAAGAAACATCGGACGGTGCTGTCGGCGAGAAGCGCTCTTTCCAGCTGCGATAGGTGTGGAAAGGCACCGACGCCGGCAACAGCTGATCGAACAATTGCCCGCGCAGCCGCTCGCTCTCCCAGCGTCCGAGCTCCGCGATGGTCTGCTCCAGGCCGCGCTCGAAAGCCACGAATGCAACGGGCTCCGAGATCAGGCTCCGTCCCGAAATGGTCCGTGCGGACAGCCCGCGCACGCGACCGTCGGCAAAATGCTCGGGCAGATGAAAATCGATGCGGCGGCCGACGCCGAACTCACTGCCCCGCGCAACATTGGTCCACCCGGTCGGCTTCACGGTCATCACCGGCCGTTGCGCGATCAGGATCTCGACGTCTTCGTCGACGTCCTGCGAGAGCCAGCCCTCGAAGCGCAAGCCTCCGGCCCATTTGATCTCGCCGATTCGGTGCCACTGCGCTTCCGGCGCAGCGACGTCGCAGCGAATCGGAGCACCGACGGGACTGCCGATATTTGCCAGTCTTGCCTCGATGATCGCAGCGTTCGAGCTGACCTCGTCCTGCACGTTGAAGGTAAAGCCAAATCGACCGTCGCCGATTCCGGCATCGGCAAGCTCTGTTACAAACTCGTCACATAATGATGACATGTATGGCTCGCCGTCGACCAGCAGTTCGACAGCATAGCGTCGCGTCGGATCGGCGCGGTCATAAACAAATCCAGAAAACGTTGTGCGATCGTATCTGGAGAATTGCGTTTGCAACGACGCGTATTCAATTCCTGAGGGCCTCTGCTTGCCAATCGTCTTCGTGCTCATGTCCACCCCTCAAACGGCGGCTCGATTGTCGGTCGATTTCAAGTTGAGAATGTGTCCATGGCGCGCCCAAGGTGATTAGCGAGCACTCAACTGCACTGAGGCAATCACCGTTTGCACAAAAAGCCGCCGAGCTTCAACACAAACGATACGTTATAAAACTTGGCGTTATCGGCGCCAATTGTGCTAGTGCTAACTCCTCCTCTCCACACTGATCGACGAGCGGATTCATGAAGATTGCAATGGTTGGAACGGGATATGTAGGTCTCGTATCCGGAGCGTGTTTTGCCGATTTCGGCCATCAGGTCGTTTGTGTCGACAAGGACGCCGGCAAGATCGAAGCCCTGAAGCGCGGCAAGATCCCGATCTACGAAACCGACCTCGATAAGCTCGTCGAGACCAATGCGGCCGCCGGACGGCTGACCTTCACGACGGAGCTCGCGGGCGCCGTCGGCGACGCCGATGCTGTCTTCATCGCGGTTGGAACACCGTCGCGGCGCGGCGATGGCCATGCGGATCTGAGCTATGTCTATGCTGCCGCCAAGGAGATCGGCGCAGCACTGCAGAAGTTCACCGTGGTGGTGACGAAGTCGACCGTGCCCGTCGGCACCGGCGACGAGGTGGAACGCCTGATCCGTGAGACCCGCCCCGATGCGGATTTCGCGGTTGCTTCGAACCCCGAATTCCTGCGCGAAGGCGCCGCGATCCAGGATTTTCGCCATCCCGACCGGATCGTCGTCGGCACCGAGGACGAGCGGGCCAAGAGGGTGATGGGCGAAGTCTATCGCCCGCTCTATTTGAACCAGGCGCCGATCCTCTATACCGCACGACGCACGGCGGAATTGATCAAATACGCTGCAAATGCCTTCCTCGCCACCAAGATCACCTTCATCAACGAGATCGCCGATCTCTCTGAGAAGGTCGGTGCGAACGTGCAGGAGGTCGCGCGCGGCATCGGGCTCGACAACCGGATCGGAACCAAGTTCCTGCATGCCGGCGCAGGCTATGGCGGCTCGTGCTTCCCGAAGGATACCCGCGCCTTGTTCAAGACGGCGCTCGATCACGACGTCCAGCTGAAGATCGTCGAAGCCACGCTGACCGCGAACGACAACCGCAAGCGTGCGATGGCGCGCAAGGTCGCCAACGTGCTCGGCGGAGAGCTGCGCGGCAAGACGATCGGCGTGCTCGGCCTGACCTTCAAACCCGATACCGACGACATGCGCGAGGCACCGTCGATCCCGCTGATCAACGGCCTGATCGACTTCGGCGCCAAGGTACGCGCGTACGATCCGATCGGCATGGAGCAGGCCCGCAAGGAATTGCCCGAGATCGAGTATTGCAAGGACGCCTATGAGTGCGCCCGACAGGCGGATGCACTTGTCATCGTGACCGAGTGGCGCCAGTTCCGCGCGCTCGATCTGAAGCGCATCAAGCAGGAGATGAAGCATCCGGTCGTCGTCGACCTGCGCAACATCTACCGCCCGGACGAGATGGCCGCGCACGGCTTCACCTACGACAGCATCGGCCGGCCGCGCTAGGCGGCAGCGCCGCCTAATCCCAAAGCGCGATGAGGTTGAATCCTCATCGCGCTTTTTGCTTGTTGGCTCACGATCAACTCAGCGCAAACGCCTGGCATTTGCCGCAGGAAGCCGGCTTAGCACCTTGAGCTCTAGGCGTGGGCGGGCGCGCCGAGCCGGACATAGGCGTCCAGCTCGCGTGCGAGCGCTTCCTGCCAGGTCGGCATCGTGACCCCGAACTGCGCCTTCAGCCGCGTCAGATCCAGCCGCGAATTGGCCGGACGCGCCGCTTTGGTCGGGAAATCGACTGTTGCGATCGGCACGATGTTGTCGACCGCGAGCGTGACACCACGCGACCTCAGCCCGCCGACGATAGCGGTTGCAAAGCCGTGCCAGCTGGTTTCGCCGGCGCAAACAAGATTGACGACGCCGCCCCTGCGCGCGAGCTGATCGTGCAGCGTGGTGATGTTCGGCAGGACGATGCCGGCGACCGCGCTCGCGATCGCCTGTGCCGTCGTCGGCGCGCCGATTTGATCGGCCACGATCCGCAGCTCCTTACGCTCACCGGCAAGCCGCGCGATGGTGCGCAGGAAATTCGTGCCCGTTGCGGCATAGACCCAGGAGGTGCGCGCGATCAGATGCGCCCCGCCGGCCTCCTGGATCGCGAGATCTCCGGCAAGCTTGCTCGCGCCGTAGGCCGATAATGGTTCGGTCGGGCTGTCCTCGCGCCACGACCGGTCGCCTGAACCGTTGAAAACGTAGTCCGTGGAGAAATGCACCAGCGGCACGCGGTTCGCCGCCGCCCATTTCGCCAGCGCCTCGGGTCCCCTGGCGTTGACCAGGAACGCCAGCTCGCGCTCGTCCTCGGCGCGATCGACGGCCGTATAGGCCGCGGGATTGATGATGAGATCGGGCTTCAGCCTCTCGAGCTCGCCCGTCAACATCTCCGGCTTCGCGAGATCGAACTCCGCGGTCGGCGGCGCGATGATGGTGCCGTGGCCTTCCAGCAGAGGCTTCAGCGCACTGCCGACCTGGCCGCGCGTTCCCGTCACAAGAATCCGCATCAGATTTGTCCATAGGTCGGAAGGTTGCTGGCGTCGGCGAGCAGCGGCGCATCCGCATCCTTGGCCGACAGCTGCGGCTTGTCGACGCCCCATTCGATCCCGATCGCCGGATCGTTCCACCGGATCGAGAGCTCGTCCTTGGGGCTGTAGAAGTCATCGCATTTGTAGAAGAAGTCGGCGGTTTCCGAGAGCACCACGAAGCCGTGGGCAAAGCCGCGCGGCACCCATAGCTGCCTGCGGTTGTCCTCGCTCAACTCGACCGCGACATGCCTGCCGAAATTCGGGCTGCCGACACGCACGTCGACCGCAACGTCCAGCACCTTGCCGCGCAGCACGGTCACAAGCTTGCCCTGGGTGAGCGGGTTTTGCAGATGCAGCCCGCGCAGCACGCCGTAGGCCGAGCGGGACATGTTGTCCTGCACGAAGGGGCGCGCGATGCCGTGCTCGACATAACGTGGCGACTGGTAGGTCTCGAGGAAGAAGCCGCGCTGGTCGCCGAACAGCTTCGGCTCGACGATCAGAACTTCAGGAAGCTCGGTCTTGATGACGTTCATTTAACATTTGTTCCAGTTTGATGCGCCAGAAATGTTAATTTCCATCTCATAACAAACTTGTGCGGCGCACGCTATATGTTATGTTTTGATAATCAAACTGTGAGGGACCATGAAAGGCATTATCCTTGCCGGTGGCACCGGCTCGCGCCTCTATCCGGTGACGACCGTCGTCTCCAAGCAGCTGCTGCCCGTCTTCGACAAGCCGATGATCTATTATCCGCTGTCGACGCTGATGCTCGGCGGAATCCGCGATATCCTGATCATCTCCACGCCGCAGGACAAGCCGCTGTTCCAGCGCCTGCTCGGCGACGGCAGCGAGATGGGCGTCCGGTTCGCCTATGCCACGCAGGAAACCCCGCGGGGCCTCGCCGACGCCTTCATCGTCGGACGCGAGTTCATCGGTGATGACTCCGTCGCCCTTGTGTTAGGCGATAACATTTTCTACGGCCACGGCCTGCCGAGCATGCTGTCGGCGGCCTCGATCCGCAAGAAGGGCGCCACCGTGTTCGGCTACGTCGTCAACGCGCCCGAACAGTACGGCGTGATCGAGCTGGACGGCACCGGACGGGCGCTGTCGATCGAGGAGAAGCCGAAGCGGCCGAAGTCCAACGTCGCCGTCACCGGCCTCTACTTCTACGACAATGACGTGGTCGATATCGCCGCCGGCATCAGGCCGTCACCGCGCGGCGAGATCGAGATCACCGACGTCAACAAGGCCTATCTCGAGCGCGGCGACCTCTATGTCGAGGTGCTCGGCCGCGGCTTCGCCTGGCTCGACACCGGCACCCACTCCTCGCTGGTCGAGGCCAGCCATTTCGTCCAGATCCTGGAGCAGCGCCAGGGCCTGCGCATCGCCTGCCCCGAGGAGATCGCGCTGCGCCAGGGCTACATCTCGCTCGAAGCCTTCGCGCGGGTGGCGCAGAAGACCGCCAAGAGCAGCTACGGCGAGTACCTGCTGTCGGTCTACCGCTCGTTCCAGGGTCAGCCCCGCCCAGCCGAGGTATTCAAACATGCGGTTTAAGGGATCGACGATTTTCGTCACCGGCGGCGCGGGATTCATCGGCTCCGCCGTGGTCCGGCACCTGCTGCGAGATACTCACGCCCGCGTCGTCAACATCGACAAGCTGACCTATGCGGCGAACCTGGCCTCCCTGCCCGGCTCGACCGAGAGCCTGAACTACACCTTCGAAAAGGCCTGCATCTGCGAAGCACCGGTGCTGCGCCGGCTGTTCGAGAAATATCAGCCCGATGCAGTGATGAATCTTGCGGCGGAAAGCCATGTCGACCGCTCGATCGACGGCCCCGGCGAATTCATCCAGACCAACATCGTCGGCACCTTCACGATCCTGCAGGAGACGCTGCGGCACTGGCGTGCGCTCTCGCCCGAGAAGCGCGACCAGTTCCGCTTCCTGCACATTTCGACCGACGAGGTGTTCGGTTCGCTCGGCGACGAAGGCCTGTTCACCGAGACCACGGCCTATGCGCCGAACTCGCCCTATTCGGCCAGCAAGGCGTCATCAGATCATCTGGTGCGCGCCTGGCGCGAGACCTACGAGCTGCCGACCCTGGTGACCAACTGCTCCAACAATTACGGCCCCTATCACTTCCCGGAAAAGCTGATCCCGCACATGATCATCAAGGGGCTCGCCGGCGAGCCGCTGCCGGTCTATGGCGACGGCCAGAACGTCCGCGACTGGCTGTTCGTCGAGGATCACGCCAAGGCGCTGACCCTGGTGCTGGAACGCGGCGAGGTCGGCGAGACCTACAATGTCGGCGGCCGCAACGAGCGCACCAACCTGCATGTCGTGGAAAGCATCTGCGACCTACTCGATGAGGTCACGCCGGCTGCGGCAGGCCCGCGGCGCCAGCTGATCAATTTCGTCGCCGACCGGCCCGGCCACGACCGCCGCTACGCCATCGACGCCACCAAGCTCGAAACCGAGCTCGGCTGGCGCGCCGAAGAGAATTTCGAGACCGGCATCGCCAAGACGGTGCGCTGGTATGTCGACGAGCAACCCTGGTGGCGCGCGATCCTGGAGCGCGGCTACAAGGTGGAGCGCGTCGGGCTGAACCAGTAATCGTCGCTCTCTCCAAGCCGTCGGCGTGGACAGCGAACATGAAGCCGGCAAGCGCGATGAGGTTTCAACCGGATCTCATCGCGGCTTGACGAGCCGCGACCGCCTTCCGGCGGTGGATTGGCAACCGCCGGCCGGACAACCAATCGAGAAACCAAGGGATCCCGCCATGAATATCGCAATGGACGGTCAGGAACAGACGTTGTTCAAAAGCTTCGTGGATCTCTCGACGCGCTACCTGGAATTCGGGTCGGGCGGCAGCACCTGGCTCGCCTGCCAGACAAAAAAGGACTGGGTCATCTCGATCGATTCCTCGTCGGAATGGCTCTCCAAGGTCGCCGACGCCACGCGCGATGCGAGCACCCAGCCGCTGCTGCTGCACGTCGATATCGGCAAGCTGCGCGAGTGGGGCTACCCGGTGGAGAAGGAGAAAGAGAGCTCCTGGCCCGATTATCACGAACGCATCTGGGAGCGTCCCGAAAGCAAGACGGCGGACTTGTATTTCGTCGACGGCCGGTTTCGCGTGGCTTGCTTCGTGCAGTGTGTGCTGCACGCAGCGCCAGGCGCGTTCATCGCAATTCACGACTTCGAGAACCGTCCCCACTACCATTCGGTACGGACGGTCGCGCGGGAAATCGCACGGGCCAACAACATGTCCGTCTTCCAAAGGCCGCCAAGGATCGACGTCGATGCCGCACAGGCCCTGCTCGCGAAATACCGCCTGGAGCCGCTATAGCCGACCAGAGCCTCTGTAGCCGGCCGCTACGGTCGACGATCAGTTCAGCGCACGAAACAAAGGGCGCGCCAATTGGCGCGCCCTTCTTGTTTTCCCCCGGATTCAGCCGCGGATTAGCCTTGGACCAGCTTCTTCAGATCCGGCAGAAACCGCTGGATCGTCGCGTCTTCGATATCGTTGCGATCCCGCAACGTGAAGAACTCCATCGCGCGGATCTTCTCAGGATCTCCGTCGGCGAGCGGCCTGCCGCGCTCACGCTTCTTCAGCAATTGCTGCCGCGACTTGGTGTAGTAGTGATTGATGACCAGCTTGTCCCGCTTGGGAGCCGTGCAGCGGCCGCCGATCGGGAAAACAGGCGTGCCGTCTTCGGCGACGTAGCAGCCCAGAACGAGCGATTGATGGGGATGCAGGTACGACACGATGGTGTCCGGCCGAATGATCGACTTCATGATGAAATGATCCGGAAAGTCGTCCGGCGCGCGGCGCGTGAAGGACTCGATGCACAGGCCGGCCGGCCTCGCGTCGTGGCCGTTCGATCCGAAGTTCAGCCAATGCACCGCCACCGCCGGCGCTGATCCGACCTCCGCCAGGACGTCCTTGATGTTGCCGGCCTTCGTTGGAAACAGGTACTCATCGGCATCGATGAAGGCGCACCATTCCGAGCAATTGCGATAGCTGTCGATCGCATGAGAGAACGCGCGCATCTGGCCGAATTCTCCCTCCACGAAATGATAGGTGATCATTTCGGGCCACGGGAAGGCTTCGATCACGTCGCGCGTGTTGTCGGTGCTGCCGTTGTCGTAGAGGTAGAAGTGGTCGACTCCGACCAGTCTGTGAAAGTGCAGCCATTCCAAGAGGTCGTCGCCCTCGTTCTTGATGGCGCACACGACGGCCAGGCCGTGCTTCTTCCGATCGACCCCGACATAGAGCTTCTTCGCCTCCATCACGCGCAGGAGGCCGGCAAACTCTCGCCGCAGGTTTTCGCTTTTCGGGGCCGCAGCGAGCGCGGAAAGATAAACGTCCTGTGCTTCCTGGGCCGACCCCATGTTGAGATCCGCGATCGCAAGGCGATGCAACACCCGCGAGTCGGATGGCAGCTGCTTGACGAGGTCGAGAAGGATTGCGCGCGCTCCGGCGAAATCACATGCCTGCACAAGCGCTGCCGCCTTTGCAAACTGGAATTCCTTGTAGTGGCCGTATTGCTGCTCCAACTGCTCGACCGATTGGATGAGGTCGTCGGGCTTCGGATTTGCGATCCGCCCGGAAAAGAAATCTCGAAGCCTCGTCTCGATCTCACTTGCTGGAAGCGCATCGAGATTCACGCCTGAGCTGAAACTAGACAATGCAGGAATTTCCATGTCCAACCTGAGCCGCTCCCCACGAGATCAACAAGCAATTACCATTGGTTCGCACCACGAATTCCCTATTAGCGCACTTATCCTACAAGAATAAGGCTATAACACGTAGCGCTCACATTTAACTGTTGTAAGGTTATTTCGAGGAAAATCAATACAGTAGACGCAGAGGGCTCGCTGTCATTTGCACGAAACCGTCGCACGCGACGGGAACGATCGGAGGTCGCCAATGGACAATGGGAATGCAGCAGTCCGTAAGCCGTTCGCGCTTACAAGACGGATGTTTTTAACATCGTTATCCGCAAGCCTGCTGCCCGGCTCGCTCAGCTTGCTGGGTTCCGGCCATCCTGCGGCCGCCGCGGCGGCTTCCCGGCCGCTGGTCGGAGCGATCCGATGGGACGCCTGGTATTCGCCGGGCTCGCAGCCGACAGAGGCCATGAAGCAATCGCTCGGCCCGGAAAAATATCGTTGGCGGACGCCCTTCTTCGGAACGCAGATGAACCGCGACCCCAACGCGCTCGATTTCTCGGCTTCGATCGAGGCCGAGATGGACAAGGAGATCGACCAGGCCATCTTCGCAGGACTGGACTATTGGGCATTCGCCGCCTACGGCGCAAACCACCCGATGTCGAAGGCGCTGTACACGTTCAGAGCGCGGCCAAAGGCAGCCGAGCTGAGATATTGCATGTTCACCGAGCTCGGGCGATGGGGATCGGCAGCCAAGCTGTCCTCGCTGCCCCAGGAACATATCGGCCTGATGGCGGACAAGAATTATCTGAGGGTGGAAAACGACCGGCCGCTGTACTTCCTCGGCTTCATCAAGGGGGCGGACGTGCAGCGGAGCTGGGGCGGCGTGCAGGGTCTGCGCGCCCAGCTGAGCAAGTTCAAATCCGACGCCAACGGCGCCGGGCTTGGCGACCCCTACATCGTGCTGGCAGGAGACGCGAAATTCCTGAGCCAGGAGGCCGCCAATCTGGGCGCCGACGCGGTCGGGTCATATGCGATCACGACCGGCAACGGCCGCGGCAGCTTTGCTGACCTCGCAAAGTATGCGGAGAAGGGCTGGAACGATCTTTCCGCGAGCCAGGTCCCGGTCGTGCCCACGGTGATGACCGGATGGGACCGCCGCCCGCGCATCGAACGTCCGGTGCCCTGGGAAAAGTCGCAGCGTCCCGGCGATGGCGTCACCAATTTCTATACCGCGCCGACCAAGAAGGAATTGGCCGGCCATCTGGCGCAATCGATCAGCTGGGTGAACAGCCGTGCGCCCGATCGCCGGGCCCCCGCGGTGCTGATCTATGCCTGGAACGAAAATGACGAAGGTGGCTGGCTGGTCCCCACCGTGCCCTGCCAGACCGATCGCCTGGAAGCGCTGCGCGAAGTTCTCAAGACGACCGCAAAGACGGCGTCGAAAAACCTCTGCTAGGCAAGCTTCAGAGACGTGCGTGGCGGCTTGCGTGAAGCCGCGGCGCGCGCTCAATCGAGGCTCCGCTCCGATTGCATCGGAACGGACAAGGCAGGCCTTCCCCAATCAACGCCAGCGAAGCGGCCTGGTCCAATCGTTCGATTCCACCGTCCGATGCTCCGGATGATAGGGCGCGTAGATCTGCTTGACCCAGTAGTTGAAGTTCGGGTGCAGCTTGACGAAGTCATAGAACGAATCGCCGAAATTGGACGGACTGAGGCAGGTCTTGTTCTGCGGCCGCGACGAGATCGCATTCAGGCAATACGACTCCATGCAGGCCTTCGTCTCGCTCTCCGCCACCTTGCTCAGACTTCGGAAGCTGTTGGTCGAGTGAAGCCGATACAGATAGCGGTCGGTCTCGAGATAGGTCGGTTCGACCTTGGTGACGGCGCGCAGGGCGAAGTCCCAGTCGTGACAGTATTTGAGGTCGGCGAGCCAGCCCACCTGCCGCAGCAGGTCACGGCTGAAGACGAAGTTTCCGGTCGACGCGGCGATCTGGGAATCCAGGAATGTCCATGACAGCGGCGCACCCGCAATCTGGGCCCGATCGATTGCATAGCGCAGGCGTGTCGGAAACTGGTAGTTGCTGATCGACCTGCCGTACTCGTCGATCGGCTCGACGGCCGAGAAGCCGAAGAACAGCCGCTGATCGGCATATTGATCCGCGAACAGCCGCACGCGCTCCTTCGAAAAGGCATCGTCCGAATTCAGAAGGAAGATCATGTCGCCGCTCGTCAGCGACAATGCCCTGTTCCAGGTGTAGTGGGCGCCGAGGTTTTGCGGGTTCTTGAGCAGCTTGCAGGACACAAAGCGCTTTCCGAACGACCGCTTCTTGATCACTTTCTGCGCGACTTCAAAACTCTTGTCCGGCGAATGGTCGTCGACGATGACGAGCTCGATATCGGAAAACGTCTGCTGGTAGACAGTCTCGAGGCATTCCTCGAGATACTGCTCGTGCTTGTAACACGCGATGACGACACTTGCGAGCATCGGCTGTGACCTCAACGTCTCACGATGATCGAATGGCGGGACCGCACCAGCGCGCTGGCGCCGTCGCCGACCTCCAGCACCGCGAGCTGATATTCACCATCCGGCAAATCCCGGATCGAGAACGACAGCTGGAAGCCGAAATAGCATTCCTTGCTTTCGGCCTTCATATATTCCTTCACGTCGACGCGCTCGTGCCAATCGACGATCAGGCAGTACCCGCTGTTGGCCGCGCCATCCGGCCCAAGCCCCGACAGCACCAGGAATCCGGTTCGTTGCCGGCTTGCCTCGAACGTATTGCCCGCGCAGATCCATCCCCGCACCAAGATCTCGAAGCGCGGATCGACGATCACCCGCTCGCCGGTCTGCGAATTGATGTTCTCGATGACCAGCAACGATCCTGCCGGATTGTCGGACGCACTTTCCGCCTCGACCGGCGTGCCGCTTCTGACGCGCTGTATGCCCGAATGCGTGAGACCCGACCGGTGCAGGCTTGCCAGCACCTCGACGTGCGTCGACGCCTCCTTCACCGCCCACTCGAGCTCCTGCCGGCTCAGGCAATCCAGCAGATCCGGGCTGTTCCGGATCTGCGCCGAAATCGGCTCAGCCGAAGCCACCCTTCGCACCACGTCCAGGAATGCGCGTCCGTGGCGAGAATCCGGCTCGAGATGAGCGCCCTCCGCCCACTCGTTCCAGGAATTGATGAACACGAGCGACTCGGAGAAGCTGTTACCCTTGGCGCGCAGGGTCGCGTCGCGCAGCCAGACCTCGAACGCCTCCGGACTGGACCGGGTGAAGACGTGACCGCGCGCGCCCTTGCGCGGCGTATTGTCCCAACGCGGCATCACGGCAGGAAAGAACGGGAAATCGTAGGTCTTGCCGATCGACGATCGCATCGCATCGACATAATCGTAGACCTTTCCGGCGAAGGTCGGCGGCGCATCGACGTCGGCCGGCGGCACCTCCCGCGTCGAGACCGTGTGCGGGGGAAACTCGATCGCCGCATCGCAGTTGACGTCGCGCGGATCGAACTCTCCGAAGGTCATCGCATTGCAGATCAAAAGCTCGCCGATTCCAAGTTCTCTCGCCCGCTCGCGCCAGATCTCGAACAGACGCTGCTTGTCCGGCAGCAATGACGGCCTGTAGACGACGATGATCTTGCGACCATCGACAGTGATGTAACGCTCATCGAGCAGCAGGTCGGCCATGTCGTCGATGAAGCGGACGTCGTCGTCGAGCGAGTGATTTTGTCCCAGCAGGAGCTCGGCATCCGAGCCGTCCCACCGGCGCGACCAGTTCTCGTTTGCCCAGCAGATGCAGAACGGCAGGTTCGGTTCGCCGTCCTCGAGCATAAGCTGAAGCGGCTTTTCCAGCAGCCGCCGCCCCTGAAACCAGTAGACGTAGTAGCAAAATCCATCGATGCCGTATTTGCGCGCGAGGTCGCCCTGCTGACGACGCGTCTCCGGCAGGCGGACGTCATAGAAGCCGAGATCGGCCGGCAACCACGGCGATTCGTGAGCCGGAAACTGCGCACGCATGCGCGCGACGTTGGTCCACTCGGTGAACCCTGGTCCCCACCACCTGTCATTTTCTTCAAATGAATGGAATTGCGGCAGGTAGAAGCAAATGTAGCGCACCTCTTTGGTGGCTGTGTCCGCGAGCCCGGCAACTGTCCTGCTATCGTTGTTCGGAAACAGCAGGTCGTCGTAGTCTTCGATCGAGAAGCCCAGCGCAACGACCACTTCGCTCGGCGTAAAGTTCTCGAACAGCGGTATCTCGTAATATTCACCATCGCTCAGGCTGATGCGCAGATAGATCTGTGCATGCTTGGGCTCCACCAGCGTATTTCGCAAGGCGCGCGCCAGCCGACGGCGCACACCCGGCGTGGACAGATCGATCCGGAATCCGGGACGTCCGATCACGCTCCGAGGGCCGATGCGGGCCGGCATCGATCGGCCGGTGCGTCCCTCTTCGACACAGTGGGACGAGACAAAGAGCGCCAGCGAAACGGTTGAAGCGGGCAACTGGGCATCGACGATCCATCCCGAGATTCCCCGCCCCGAATATTCGAGGATCGCGCCGCGCAACCGCGATCCCGACTGGAGATCGCTGATATCGGGATCCAGGAACAGGCTCTGCGGATGGTCTTCCTGCTGAACCGGACTGGCAACGGGCAACATATCCTTCGTATCCCTGACGCTCCGTTCGACCATCTTGTTCATTGCCACTCGATCTCCTGCCAACGTTTAACGCCGGCTCCGGTTTCTTTCCCGGTCACGCGGACGTTCGATCCCGGGATCACATTGCCTGACACGCTCCGGATCGTGACCGCTCGGTTCTTATCGATCATCTTCACACAACCAGAGGTGCAATGAGCATTTATTCCGCGAACCCACATTAACGCAATCTCTCTATCGTCGATATGAAAGCCATTGTTAGTTCTGCCCAGATTGTCACACCGAGGTGCACGCTTCCGTGCCTTCGCGCCCAAAAACAAAGCCGTTCACCGTCTCTGCCATTGCTTGCGCGCGACGTGATGTCCGCCTCCAGCAATCTCAGCTGACACTCTCGCCCATCGCCTGCAGGCGACGTAGCGCACCTTCGTTGTTCTGTTGCGCCGCCTGTCGATACCAGCGCAGCGCCTGGTCGTGATCCTGCGCGACGCCGTTGCCGGCGCGCAGTGCGTCACCGATGGCGAGCTGCGCTTCGGCCATGCCCTGCTCCGCCGCCGCCGCAAACCACTCGGCCGCCTTCGCCGGATCGGCGTCGCGGCCCTGGCCGCGCCCGAGCATCACGGCAAGGTTGTATTGCGCTGTCGTGTGGCCCTGGCGCGCCGCGGCTTCGTACCATTTCACGCCCTGGGCAAGATCCTGCTCGATGCCCTGCCCGGTGCAATACATCACCGCGAGCTTGAACTGCGCTGCGGCGCTGCCGCCTTCGGCAGCCTTGACGATCCAGCCGGCCGCCGCCTGCGGATCCTTGAGGGCGCTCTTGGGATCGGAATACAGCAACGCCAATGTGTGCTGGGCCTCGACATGGCCGGCACTCGCCGCGCGCTTGAACCATCGCGCCGCGGCCGGAAGATCGACGGCGCCACCGGACCTTCCCATGTGAAGCCCGCCGAGTTGGAATGCCGCGGCGGAATGCCCCACCTCGGCGGCATCGGTGAGCAGCGTGCGTGCCTGCGCAAGACCCGCTTCGGACGGCTCCTGCTGGATGAGAAACAGGGCATAGGCCGTCTTTGCATCGGCGTCGCCGCCCTTGGCCGCCTTGCTGAGCCATTCGGCAGCGCGCACCTGGTCGCGCGGCACACCGTTGCCCGCCGCGTAAAGCCGGCCGAGTTGCACGCCAGCGGCGCTGATGCCTCCCTCGGACGCGCGCTCGAACCACTTGACCGCGGCCGCGACATCGCGCGTCACGCCGTTGCCGTTGAGATAGAACACCGCGATGTTGTGGGCCGACGTGGCATGGCCGCTCTCGGCGGCGCGTTC
Source organism: Bradyrhizobium sp. (assembly GCA_036383375.1). Lineage (GTDB taxonomy): Bacteria > Pseudomonadota > Alphaproteobacteria > Rhizobiales > Xanthobacteraceae > Bradyrhizobium. The sequence goes on from DASVOL010000727.1 coordinate 28,822, forward strand.
GAACCATTTCGCGGCCTGACGGATGCTGGGCGGAACGCCGGTACCGGTGGCGTAGAAGCGCCCGGTAAAGAACTGCGCCTGCGCGTCGCCACGCTCGGCCGCCCTCTCGTACCAGTACGCCGCCTCGCGCAGATCCGGTTCGGCGGCGGTGCCGAGCGCATAGAACTCGGCCAGCGCCTGGATCGCCGGCAGGTAATCCTTCCGTGCCGCCTTGCGCAGCGCGGTCTCGGCCTTGTCGAGGTCCTTGACCACCCCTTTGCCGCTCAGCCGCAACAGCGCGATGTTGTAAAGCGCGATGGTATCGTCATGGGCAGCAGCACTCTGAAACAGCCGCGCCGCCTCTTCGACATTTTCGGGAAGCCCGGTGCCCTTGAGGCACATGAAAGCGAGCGCCACCTGCGCGCGCACATGGCCCTGCTCCGCGGCCTTGTGGTACCAGATCGCGGCCTGCGCATAGTCGACGGCAACGCCGCGTCCCTGATAATGCACGTCACCGAGCGCGAATTCGCCGGCCGCCGCCTTCTGCTCGGCTGCGGCCTCGTACCAGCGCAGGGCCACGGCGTGGTCCTTGGTGCAGCCTTGCCCGTTGGCGTACATGTCGCCCAGGAGCGCTTGCGCGTCCGCCTTGCCGGCCTCCGCAGCCACCGACATCCACAGGAAGGCGGCGTCGAGATCCCTGGGCACGCCAATCCCGTTCGGGAACACCAGATCGTGGAGGTTGGTCGCCTTGTCACCCAGCCGCGCCGCCGTGGATTGCCGCCACATCTCGGGCCGGTTCGGTCCGAGCGCGGCCTGAAAGCCGTGGAAGTAGATCAAGCCGAGCTGGAATTGCGCCTCGACATGTCCATGCAGCGCGGCGCGCTCATACCAAGCGACCGCGTCCGGGATGTTGCCGATGACGCCCTCGTTCCGCGCATAGAGCAGTCCGATCCGGTAATCCGCCTCAGGGTTGCCCGCGCGCGACGCATGTCGCCACAAACGTAGCGCCTCGAGATACTGCCGGTTCTCGTAAGCCTCCAGCCCCCGTTCAAACTGCGATGAGTCTGAACGGGACGAACCGGGGCGGAGCAGGTCGAGAAGGGATCGCGCCGATACCGTCATGGCTCGCGCATTGCTTCTTTTGCACTGCGCAGCATGCCGCCGAGCAGATACATCGCCACCGATCGGGTGCCGACATTGACATCACCCTGCAACGTCATGCCGGGGATGAGGCGGAAATTCTTCGGTACATCCTTGAAGTTGGTCTCGTCGACCGAGCATCGCGCCTTGTAGTAGGCATCGACCGGCTTGCCGTCATCATCGGTGGTGAAGGCGCCTTCGCTGATCCAGCGAATCTTGCCCTGCGCCGTACCGTGCTCCGCCGCGTTGAAGGCATCGACCTTCATCGTGCAGGGATCGTTCGGCCGGACGAAGCCGACGTCGCGCGACAGGATCTGGATCTCGGCCTCGAGCCGGGTCTTGAGCGGCATCAGCGTGATGAAGGGATCACCCGGCTTGAGCACCGATCCGACCGACAGCTTGGCAAGGGTCAGCACCACCGACGGCTCGGCTGCCGTCCAGCGGACCAGGTCCTGATGCTTGATTGCCTTGTCATATTGCGAGCGTGCCGTATCCAGGCTGTTGCGCGTCGTCACCAGATCCTGGCTCAGCTGCGCGTTCCACTGCTCGGTGAAGGCGTTGCGATCCGCCTTCAGCGAATCCAGCTGATGCTGCGCCTCCAGCAGGGTGTTGTGCGTGTTGTCGATCTGACGCAACAGCTCCAGGCGATTATCCTGGGACAGATACAGGTTCAGCTTGGATCCGCTGCCGCTTTCGGCGAGCGTCGAGCGCATGTCCTCGATCTTACCGGCGATCTCGGCACGCTGACTGTAGCGCTCGTCGTCCTTCTTCGACTTCTGGATCGTCGCCTCGGTCTGACTGATCTTGGAATCGTAACTGTTCACTTGCGCGTGGTACTGCGCAACCCGCTGGTCGTAGAGCGCCTTTTGCAGGGCGTTGTACCTGGTCGCGTCCTGATCGTTGGATTGGCCGAACGACAACGGCTTTCCGGACAATTCGGCCTCGTCGCGGGCGACCTGCGCCTCGAGGCTCGCAATCTGCAGCTTGTACTGCGTGACGTCGGCCGCGGTGAAGGTGGAGTCGAGGGTCGCGAGCAGTTGCCCGGTCTCGACCTGCTGGCCTTCCCGAACATCGATCGTCTTGATGATCGACGCATCCAGGGCCTGCAGCACGTTGATCTGGTCGACGGGGACGATCCGGCCGCCCACGCTGGTGATGACCCGATCGACGCGGGTGAAGCACATGATCGCCACCACGCATACTAGGAAGCCCGCCAGCACGAACAGCGTCGCGCGGGCCAGCAACGGCTCGGCCGCCTCGCGGATGGCATCGGTTTCGGACTGGAACTGGCGAACGGTCGCGAGCGAAGCCTGATTAGGAGACAAGGGTCGGACTCCTGAAGTTCTTCTCGTTGCGGCCCGCCGGCACCAGATGCGTATTCTGCTGGTACCAGAGCGAGCTATAGATGTCGTTTCGTTCCAGAAGCTCGTCGTGGCGGCCGATATCGTTGACCACGCCGCGATTGAGCACGAGGATGGCGTCGGCCTTGGTCAGCGACGACAGGCGATGCGAGATGATGATCAGCGTGCGCCCCTGCGCGATCCGCGAAATGTTAGCGTTCACGATCGTCTCGCTCTCTGCGTCGAGCGCACTGGTCGCCTCGTCCAGGATCAGGATCGGCGGGTCGACGATCAGTGCGCGCGCGATCGCGAGGCGCTGACGCTGGCCGCCGGAGAGATTGGTGGATCCCTCGTAGATATAGGTCTCGTAGCCTCGCGGCAGCTTGTCGATGAACTCCTCGGCGCCGGCCAGTCGCGCCGCCCTGACGACATCGTCGAAGGTCGCATCGGGCTTGGCGGCAGCGATATTCTCGCGGATCGTGCCGCTGAACAGGAAGTTCTCCTGCAGCACCACACCCACATTGCGCCGGAGATGATCGACATCGTATTCGCGAACATCGACACCGTCGACCTTGATCAGACCGCCGTAGTCGGAGTGCAGGCGCTGCAACAACCGCGTGATCGTGGTCTTGCCGGAGCCGCTCTTGCCCATCACGCCCAGCGTCGTGCCGAGCGGAATCTCAAACGAGATGTTGTTCAGCGCAGGCGATACGGCGCCCTTGTACTTGAAGGTGACGCCGGAGAATTCGATGTGCCCCTTCAGCGGGACCCGTACGCCATGGCCGGAACGTCCCTCCTCGGGCGGCTGATTGACCAGCCTGCCGACGATCGTGACGGCGGTGCGCGCTTCGTCATACTGGTTGATGAGCTGGGCCATCTGCATCAGCGGGCCGGCGACTCGTTGCGACAGCATCAGAAACGCAAACAGCGCGCCGACATAGACCGGATCGCCGCTCGACACGGCGAGGTAAACACCGAACGCATAGGGCGCACTCACCGCCAGCCGCTCCAGCGGCTTCACGACCGTCTGAATGGCGGTTCCGGTCAGGCCTTCCGCAAGGCGCGCCTTGGCGACGCGCGCCACAAGGACATCCCACATGTGGCGCTGCCGCGTGTCGAGCGCCAGCGACTTGATGGTCCGCATGCCGTTCAGGCTCTGGATCAGAAACGCGCCCTGCACGCCTTCAGCTGCCAGAGTCGCCGAGGATTTCTTCCGGTAGGCGGGCAGCATCAGGATCAGCCAGGTGACGATCATTCCGGCAAAGGCGAGCACCATCAGCGTCATGATCGGGCTGAAGAAAAACATGACGGGCAGGAAGAAGAACAGCGTCGTCGAATCGAGGATGGTCCCGAACAACTGTCCGGTCAGAAAGCCGCGAATTCGGAACACTTCGCGAATATCCCGGGAAATCAGGCCGACGGGGTTCTGCTCGAAGTAATCGATCGGCAGATTGAGCACCTTCTCGAACACGTAGGTCGACAGCTTGACGTCGAGTCGCGCCGTCAGGCGCTGCACCAGATACTGCCGCAGGAACGTGAACGCCGCCTCGAACAGGATCAGCACGAGCATGGCGATGCACAGCACGTAGAACGTGTTGTAAGCCTTGTAGAAGATGACCTTGTCCGAGAGCAGCCGCCAGAACATGATCGGTCCGAGGCCCATGAAGCCCAGGATCAGCGCCGCGATCGCGACATCGCGCAGGATCCGCCGCTCGCGGAACAGCAAGGCGGTGACAAAGCCGAAGCTGAACGGCTGGGTCTCGTCCGAGATTTCGTAGTCGCGCTTGGCCATGACGACATCGCCCGACCAGATGTCCTCAAAGCGCGGTTGATCGATGACGAGCAGCGCATCCTCGCTCGCGTTCGGATCCTGCAAGACCACCCGGGTGCTGTTTTCATCGCCTTCGAGGCGCAGCAAGACCATGTGGCTGCCATCGCGCAGGCGAACGATTGCCGGCAGCGCCCGCTTGAGATGGCTCAGCCCCTTCCAGTCCAGCGAGACGGCCTTTGCCGTCATGCCCGAGGAATTGGCGCACTTCAAAAGCTCGGCAAGCGTGACTTCCTGGTCGCCCAGCAGGTTGTCATGGATGAGCTGGGACGGGGTCAGATGCAGACCGTGCTGTCTCGCCACGATGACGAGACAGGCGAGCCCCGTGGGCGGCAGCGCCTCCACCGAGGGTGCGCCGACGAGCGAGAGGTGTTTGGTCATGGAAGCCTCGAGGTTTCGACTGCGCAAGATCCGGTCCCTAGCGATATATAACTTATCACTGTTAGTTCGCTAACGCAGCATTTTCAGCGCATGGTTCCGAAAAGATATGTGTCGCAACAAGCACAGAAGCCGGTTCTGGCCATTGCTACCGGTGGTTTAAACCACGGAACCTTATAACATTATTTAACATTCGCACTCACGGGGCGGCGGTCTCCGTCTCCCGGAAGTCGAATCCGCAGGCATCGAGCTGTGGCCGGATCCGCCTCTCCTCGGCCTCCGGCATCAACGCCAGCGCGCAGACCTCGAAATTCCCGCTGCGAACGGAGACCGTCGGAAACCCGGCGCTGAGCAGCAGGTTTCCCATCCGGTCGCACGAAAACCCGGTCTTGTGCGCCATGTGGTGGCGTCCCTGCTCGATCGCGCCGGAATGCCCGTAGATCATATCCAGTGGCCGTATCGGACCGGCCGGAGAGACATAGGCGACCGCGCCGAGGCCCTGGGTCAGCATGTGCTGAGCCACCGCCTCCAGGTCGGGCGACATGATCAGCGCGAATCCGTCCGGCTTGAGAACCTCGCGGAACTGGACGAATGTGGGGTGGATCTCATGGGCATAGAGATGCTCCATCAGATGGGAGCACCAGATCGCGTCGAACGACGCGGGCCGGCACAATTTGGCGAGATCGGTAATCGAGCCGACGATGTCAGGATTCACACTGCCGTCGACATCGAGGCGAACCTCTTCCCACTCATGCGACGTCAGGAGCGGCTGGATCCGCTTGGCAACCGTCGTTCCAGCGCCGGCGTTCAGCAGTTTCTTCTTGGCCAATTCGAGAGCTCCGCGGTTCGCGCATTAAGCGGCTGATTTCTGCAGCGATCGTTCGTCTTGACCGAAGTTGCCGGCGCCGCGGAAAACCATCGGCACGGCACCATTCAGTCGAGCGAGCCACACGGCTTTACAAAAGCTACGTGGTCCGAATGTGACGAACTAACGTTCTAACGTCCGTTAACGGAATGCCCAGAGCGGAACTTGAGACGGAGCTCGGCCGCTCCGACGCCAAATATCGACAAGTTCCGATCACCGTGTTCGCACACCAAAGAAAGCGCCGCCCAACCGAGGTCGAGGCGGCCCCCTCGCTTCGTGAAGACCTGGGATATTACAATCTGGTCGAGTGACCATCGTTGAAGATCAGGTATTCGATGTTGCTGATCTGGGTCACTTGGCCATTGCTGAAGTTGACGTCCAGGGAACCGTCCTTGCCCGCGCTGATGTCGGTCACATCGGTCGAGGCGTGATCCAGGAAGGTCAGCGAGTCCTTGCTGCCGCCGCCGCCGTCGATGGTGTCCTTGCTGGTCGCGTTGGACAGGTAGAAATAGTCCTGACCCGAGCCGCCGACCATCGAGGCCGTGCCGGTCGCGGAGCCGACGAACGACGAACCGCCATTGCCGCCGATCAGCGTCTGTGTACCCGAGCCGGCAACCATCGTATCGTGGCCGGAACCGCCATGCAGCGTGTCGTTGCCGGCGCCGCCATAGAGCGAGTCGTTGCCGGCACCGCCGTAGAGCGAGGTCGCATGCGAGGCATCGCTGCCCGAGTAGAGCACGTCGTTGCCGCTGCCGCCGGACTCCGCAACGGTCCGGGTACCGCCGACCAGCAGGTCGTTGCCGGTGCCGCCGTACAGACTGTCAGCACCCGCACCGCCATACAGCGAGTCGTTGCCCGAACCGCCGTCGAGCATCGAGCCGTGCGACGCATCGGAGTACGAGTAGAGCGCATCGTTACCGCTGCCGCCATCCTCCGCAACAGTCCCGCTAGCGCCGATCAGCAGGTCGTTGCCGGCACCGCCGTCCAGCGTATCTGAACCGGCAAACGCACTGCCATGAAGCGTGTCGTCGCCGGTACCGCCATTGAGCAGCGTCCCAAACGTCACACGGCTTCCTGAATAGAGATCATCGTTACCGCTGCCGCCATACTCCACAGCAGTGCTCATGCCGCCGCTCAGCAGATCGTCGCCGGCGCCGCCATCCAGCGTGTCGGCAACGGTACTCGCACCGCCAAACAACGAATCGTTGCCGTCACCGCCCGACATGAACGAGGCGTGCTGCGTATCCAGGCTGGTGAAGAACATGTCGTTGCCGGCGCCACCGTAAAGCTGATCGCTGCCCAGACCGGCGGCGGCCAGGGTGTCGTCGCCCTCGCCGCCGTAGAGAACCTGGTTGCCCGAACCCGCGCCCAACCAGTCGTTACCGGCGCCGCCGTACAGGGTGTCGGCACCCGCACCACCGAACACGTCGTCGTTGCCGGTGCCGCCGTACAGCGTGCTGGAAGTGCCGCTCGCGCTGACAGAATACAGCCTGTCATCGCCGCTGCCGCCATACAGCTCCGACCAGCTACCGGCTTGAAGCAGGTCGTTGCCGGCGCCGCCGTCAATCAAGCTGTGGCCCGCGCCGCCACCGTACACCGTGTCGTTGCCGGAGCCGGTGAGAACCGTCGTATCGCCGTTGTTGTTGAAGGAGACATAGTCGTTGCCGGCGCCGGTCGCGATCAGCACCGGAGTGCTGCCGATCACCATCAGCTTCACGTCGCTGCTGGTGGCTTCGATGAGAGCCTTCAGGTTGGCGTCGATCTTAACGGTGTTATTGGCGTTGGTTTCGATCAGAACGTTGGCGTTCGAATCTGGCTTGCTGATCCCGGCGCCCACCTCGACCGGGATCGCGGCGCCGTCGTCCGGGCTGGTGTACCCGATCGCCGCATTGATCAGATAGTCGAGAATCTGTTGCTGGGTCGCGTGATCGATCGTGGAGTTGATCACTGCCTTGAGGTCGCTCTGGTCGAGATTGGAAGTCACCATCGACGTAACCCCTGCTTGGAATACGAGGATTCAAGCCGCTCGTTAGGTCTTTCGATCACTCACATGAGAGCAGTCCGTCGCACTACCTTAGATTACCAGACGACATATCAGAGCGCCATCTGCCGCCCAAAAAAGCGCCGCCTCAACCAAGGTTGAGGCGGCGCCTTCGTTTAGTGCGGACCTGAGATCTTAGTTCAGGTTTGGGATCTTACAGCTTGGTCGAGTGACCATCGTTGAAGATCAGGTATTCGATGTTGCTGATCTGGGTCACCTGGCCATTGCTGAAGTTGACGTCCAGAGAACCATCCTTGCCCGCGGTGATACCGGTCACATCGGTCGAAGCGTGATCCAGGAAGGTCAGCGAGTCCTTGCTGCCGGCGCCGCCGTCAATGGTGTCGCTGCTGTGGAGGTTGGACAGGTAGAAGTGGTCCTGACCAGAGCCACCGACCATCGAGGCCGTACCGGTGGAGGAGCCAACGAACGAGTCGTTGCCGCCGCCGCCGAACAGCGTCTGCGTGCCGGAGCCGGCGACCAGCGTATCGCTGCCGGAGCCGCCATACAGCGTGTCGTTGCCGGCACCGCCGTAGAGCGAGTCGTTGCCGTCACCGCCAAACAGCTTCGTCGCATGCGACGCATCGCTGCCCGAGTAGAGCACGTCCTTGCCGGCGCCGCCGTACTCGGCAACGGTGCCGGTACCGCCGACCAGCAGGTCGTTGCCGGCACCGCCGTACAGGGTGTCGGCACCCGCACCGCCATACAGCGAGTCGTTGCCGGCACCGCCGTCGAGGATCGAGCCGTGCGACGCATCCGAGTTCGAATAGAGCGCATCGTTGCCGGCACCGCCGAACAGCTCGTTGTTACCCGAACCGCCGATCAGGACGTCGTTGCCCTTGCCGCCGTCGAGAATCTGGTTGCCCGAACCGCCGGTCAGCGTGTCGTTGCCGTCGCCGCCGAACAGGCGATCGTTGCCGGCACCGCCGTACAGCGCGTCGTTGCCCGTGCCGCCAAGCAGGATGCTGGAATTGCCGGCCGTGCTGCCGGACACCAGCACGTCGTTGCCGCTGCCGCCCAACAGGGTCGACGAGCTGCCGCCGTAAAGCGTATCGTTGCCGGAGCCACCGATCAGGGTGTCGGCACCGATGCCGGACAGCAGGTCATCGCCCTTGCCGCCATCGAGCGTGCTGTGACCGGAAACGTTGTCGATCAGGACATCGTCGCCGTTGCCGCCGGAGAGCGAGTCGTGACCCGCGCCGCCGAAGATCGTGTCGTTGCCGTTGCCGGCGAGAACCGTGGTGTCACCGGTGCTGTTGACGAAGATCTGATCGTTGCCGTTGCCGGTCGCGACCAGCACCGGGGTGCTGCCGTTCACCGTCAGCGTGACGTCCTGGTTGGTCGCCTCGATGATCGCCTTCAGGTTGGCGTCGGTGTTAACAGTGTTATTGGCGTTGGTCTCGATGAGGACGTTGGTGTCCGGGTTGGGGTTGCTGATGCCGGCGCCCACCTGCACCGGGACGGTCGAACCGTCATCCGGACTGGTGTACCCGATGCCTGCGTTGATCAGATAGTCAAGAATCTGTTGCTGGGTCGCGTGATCGATCGTGGAGTTGATCGCATGTTTGAGGTCAGTCTGGTCGAGATTGTAAGTCGCCATCGTTGTAGCCCCTGCTTGGGATACGAGGATTCAAGCCGCTCGCCCACACGTAAGCTGTTGATCGACAACCAGTTTGTTGCGACGCAGCTCAAATGTGGACACACGTTACGAACTTGTTAAGTCCATTGTTAAGTCCGCAATATCGGAGTGTCAATCGACAATGCGCCGTTAACGTCCGGTTCCATGAGACTTATGTGAGACTTAGCGCGACTTTGGGTGCGAGCTAACATTCAGCGCAGGCCCCTCACAAATGTTAGCCGCGGCGCAAAAAAGGGTAGTGATTATACGGGGTTTCCTCCGGTACCCCGGTGGCGTCGGAGCGCGGAATTTCGCAGCCTTTGCCCGCGCTTCGACGCGATTTTCCGATCTGAAAAAATATTTCCGCGCCGCGTGAGAGCTTTTTCAGAAAAGCGTCAAACTTCACAACCCGCCGGCACGCGAGCGGCGTTATGCCCGGTCCCGGTTGCAGGCTGCGAGCGCCAAGCGGGCCAAAACCGGGGGAATCGATCGTAGAATCGGGGCAATTCAGCCCGCCCGGCCAAGGCCTGAGAAGGCGGGATCGAGCGCCCGATATAACAAATTAACATCAGATTCGTCGGGTCCCGTTAGGGACGAGCGCGCCGCAGACAGCGGGACCGCGCCCGATCGCGGGCGAAGCGACCGTCTGCGGCACTCATCCAGCGGCGGCGCGCGCGTAAATGGCCTCGAGCAGCCGCAGATTCTCGTCCGGCGCGTAGCGCTCGAGATAGACGGTTCGCGCCGCCTGCCCCCATGTCGTCGCGAGATCGGAGTCGCCCAGAAGCTCAGCAATCCGCTGTCTGAGCGCGGCCGCATCGCCCGGCGGCACCAATGCGCCGGTCCTGCCGGCGCTCACCACCTCGGCAAGTCCGCCGATCTCGGACGCAATCACCGGCGTACCCTGTGCGAAAGCCTCGACCACGACCATCGGAAATCCTTCGTACCAGAGCGACGGCACGACCAACGCCCGCGCACGCGCCATTTCCCGAAGCACCTCAGCGCGCGAGAGCGCGCCGAGGAACCTGACATTGGCGGACGCGCGAGCCTCTAGCGCAGCGCGCTCCGGTCCTTCACCGACGATCCGCAACGGCATGCTGGTCCCCGCAACAGCGTCGAGCAACACGCCGACGCCCTTCTCCCGGCTCAGCCGTCCGACATAGAGCAGGCCGGCGCGTGCCGTGGCCGGATCTGGCGTCCCCGGATCGGCCATGAAGTTCGGCTTCACGTCGATCCGGCCGGCATCGAAGCCTGCCTGCGTGAACACCGTTCGGGCAAACTGCGTCAGCGCGATCAGGCGCAGGCCGGGACGCGTCCAGGTGCCACGGCGTTGGTGCTGCGCGATCATGTAGGCCGAGGCCAGCGAGCCCGGCAGCGATCCGCGGTAGCAGCGATGCACGACGCCCCAGAGATGGCCGCGGTCCACGCATTTGTGGCAGATGCGGCCGTCGCGCAGCAGCATGCCGCCGGTGCAGATGCTGCGATAATTGTGCAGCGTCACCACCGCAGGCACGCGCTGTTGCCGACAGACCTCGAACACGGCGGGCGAAAGCAGCGGGAAGAAATTGTGGACATGGACGATGTCGGGGCGAAAGCGGTCGATCGCCTCCGCCATGGCGCGCTTTCCCTCGGCATTATCGGCGATCGACAGCGTCGTCGCGATCCGCGCAGCAAGCGAATTGATCGCCTCGTTGCTGACCGTGAGCGTCTCGACACTGTGTCCGGCGCCGCGCAACAGGTCGACTTCCGCTTCGAACACGACGTCTTCGCCGCCGCGCCCCTGATACTTGTTGTGAGCGACCAGGATCTTCATGATCGGCGTGCCGGGTCGGCAAACCAGCGCAGCTCCGTCACCAGGCTTTGGCCGGCGGCCAGCGTTCCGGAGCCGATCAGCGTCGTCGCCGGCACCTTGAGATCGAACGACGGCGAGTACCAGCCGGCCGGCAAGGTTTCGTCACCGCGATGGGAGGTCCAGCTGAGGGCGTCAGGCAGATCGAGTTCGCCGCGCCCGCCTGGCCATGCGAGGTGCGCGCTATGGCCTTCGAGCTTGCACTCGACGTCGGGACCGAGATGCCAGCCGAGGCTCGCCGGCACCGCAAACCCTTCATCGGCAATTACAATATCCGTGACGACGAGCCGCGCCGCCTGACGCTGCAACTGCACCGAGCGGCGATGCACGGGACCGGCTTCGTCCTGATATCCCGTGTGCTCCGCAACCCAGCACGCGTCCGCATCATGATCGTCCAGCCCGCTCGATGTGATCAGCCGGCTCTGCGCATGCCGCGTCCAGAGAAACGGGCCGCCCGACACCGACTGGTCGCGCCCGAACAGGCAGAGCGTGTTGTGCGCCAGAGTGGAACGGAAGTAGGCGCGCCATCGCGGATCGCCGTGATAGCAATAGGTGCCTGGGTCGGCGAGGATATCGACCCCGCCGATCCTGCATTCGAGCGACAGCGCATCCGCATGGGCGTGCGCCGCTATGCGGCCGAAGCCATGCGGACCGTGATCGCAGCGGCACCACACCGTCCGGCCGGCATCGACGAGAAAGGTCTGTCCCGCTTCGTCAAGCGAATACGGGCGGCGCGCGGGCCGCCCGGCGATCGCACGCGTCTTGATGCCGTCGGTGAGAATAAACGTGCGCAGATCGGGCTGCGGCAGCTTGGGCCACCAGGGCTGCTCGCCGAACAGGCGCGCGCCGGCGGCGAGCAGGCCGAGCCAGCGATTGCCGGCCGGATCGTCGAGCAACAGGCCGATGCCTTCGTCGCCATCGCCTTGACGTGGAGGATGACCGCGATCGTCGAGCATCGCGGCGATGACGTCGCTCATGCGGCCCAGCGTAGTCCAGACAACGTCGTCCAACTGGTGCCCGCACGCGTCGCCCTGCACCGCCGCGGCCAGCAGCAATTCGAAGACAAAGCCATGGTAATCGGTCGCGAGCTCACGGTTGCTGCCGCAGGCGAAGGTCTGCGCAACAGCTTCGTCGGCCAGCGTCCTCGCGGCATTCTGGCGCCACGGCGCGCTGTCGTGGAAAAAGGGAAACACGCAGGCCGCCACAAACTGCCCGGCGGCCTCCGCGATGACGTGGTTGTTGGCGGAGGAGCCCCGGCTCGGGAACTGCGACAACCAGTATTGGTGCGCGTAGAGCTGTGTCACAAACTGCTCGTTGTCCTCGAACAACGCGGGCGCACCTGGCCAATTCCGCAGCAGCTGGCGCACCCAGGCCCATGAGATCAGCCGAACGCCGAGCTCGATGCCGCTGATCCAGTGCGGGCCGCGCGGGAATGGATTCTCGCGCCACCAGCTTGTGAGATGCGCGGCCACGCGTCTGGCGTAGCGTTCGTCCGAGGTCAGGTCATACGCCGCCGCGAGCACCGTGAGATGGTGGTGACGCGACGGCTCCCAGATGTATTTGATGTTCCCGACCGCGGCTTCGTCGCGATAGGGCACCGCAAACGCATACATGTCAGCGGGCGCCCGCTTGCCGCTTCTGATATCGACGAACCAGTCCGGCCGCTCGCCCAAAGCATCATGATCTCTGGCGAAGACCCTCCAATGTCCGGCGAGAATCCGGTCGGCAGCATCGATCAGCCGCTCAGTGGCCTGCTGCGGCGCGTGCGTCGGCGAAGGCAGCGGCTTCAGCCGCGGCTGCCGCGGGCCCGGGGCAAGCCTCGCGCTGGCGTGTCGCGTGATATCGGGCGGCGTGATGCGCCAGAGCAGGCGCAGCAGCTGGTCGTTCACCCGTCCCGCAAGCTCGGACGGCTCCATGCGCTGCAGCCTGCGCAGATACCAAGCCGGATTCATCTCGCGCCGGTCGCGGCGCGTGCGACGCCCTGCTCGGCTGCGCCGATCGTCAGATCGACGGGCATTCCGGCGGCCGCGCTCTCCTGCACTGCGAGCGTTGCGCGGGTGGTCGCAAGCAGCGATTCGAGTTCGATCGGCATCGCGGACCCCGATGCCACCGCCGCGATAAAGGCATCCAGCATCGGCCGCTGCCCCTTGTCGAGCCGCGCTTTCTTCGCGGTCCGCTGCCCGGCGTGCCAGACCTCGAAGCCCGCGAAATTGTCGAAGGCGGCAAAGCCGGTGCTTGCCGATATTTCGAGCGCCTCCTTCGGCACACGCGGATCGCCGCCGGTGAGATAGCTGAGGCTCGCAGCCGACCCATCCGCAAAGTCGAACGTGGCGATGAGATTGTCGATATCCTTGCCCGCGATGCTCGCGGAGACGCGCACCGGCCCTGCGCCGAGCCACCAGGATAATACGTCGATGAAATGTCCGCCCTCGCCGACGAAGCGGCTGCCCTCGCTCTCGGTCTGCAGATACCAGGATGATTTCTCGAGCGCGCCGGCGATGACGCGATATTGCAGGGTCTGCGGCCCCGCCGGCGCGAACGCCGCACGCATGCCCTGCAACAGCGGCGAGAAGCGGCGATTGAAGCCGACCATCAGCCTGTTGTTGCCGGTCTCGCGGATCACCTGCTCCAATTGACCGAGCGCGTCTGGATCGATCGCCAGCGGCTTCTCGACGAACACCGCCTTGCCGGCGCGCAGCGCTTGCGCTGCGAGGTCGGCGTGGGAGGCATGGCGCGTCGCGATCAGCACGGCATCGATGTCGTCGGCCTCGAGCACCGCGGCCGCATCCGTCGAGGCACGCGCGAAGCCGAACTTGCGCACCGCGGTGGCGCCGCTCAGCCCGGTGTTGGTGGCGACCTCGACAAGATCGACGCGCGCGTCACTCGCAAGCTGCGGCAATAGCATGCTGGAGGCATAATTGCCCGCGCCGATGACGCCGAGCCGGACCCGGCCGCTGCGCAAGGCGACGGCTGGACGATAGACCACCTGCATCGTGCGGGAGGCGGCGTCCGGATAGGCGAACACCATGCCGAGGCCGACCTCGCCCCGGCTCATGCGCTCGAATGCCGACGTCGCCTGCTCCAGTGGCACCATTTCGGAAATCAGCGACGAAAAATCGAGCCGCCCGTCGGCGAGCAGCGCGACGATCGCCTCCATGTTGCGCTTCTCGGTCCAGCGTACATGGCCGATCGGATAGTCGATGCCGCCCTCCTCGTAGAGCGGATCGTAGCGGCCGGGGCCGTAGGAGCGCGAGAACCGAACGTCGAGCTCCTTGTCGTAGAACTCGTTCCACGGCAGGTTCAGGGTGCATTTGCCGATGTCGACGATGCGGCCGCGGTCGCGCAGCAGCGCGGCCGAGCGCGACGCAAGATCGGGATCGTCGCTACCCGCCGTGATGAACACGCAATCGACGCCGTTGCCTGCGGTCAGTTGATCGATCCGCGCGCGAAACCCGGCCGCGGCATCATCCGATGCCACCGCACAGAGCGCGGCGCCTGCCGCTTCGGCCTGACGACAGCGCGGCTCCAGCCGGTCGAGCCCTGTGACCACGACACCGGCGCTGCGCAACAGGCGCACCATGATCTGCCCAATCAGGCCGAGACCGATCACGCAGGCGGTCTCACCGAAACCGATTTCCGACTGGCGCATCGCCTGCAGCGCGATCGAGGCGATCGTCGTGAACGCGGCCTGGTCGAGTGCGGCGCTGTCCGGCAGCGGCACGCAGAGGTTCACCGGCACCCAATTGTATTCAGCATGGGTTGCATACTGATTGCCGCCGCAGCAGACCCGTTGTCCGATCGAGAAGCCGCCGACGCCCTCCCCCACCTCCACGACGGTGCCCGACAGCGAATAACCGAGCGGCGTGTAGGAATCGAGGCGGTTCATCACCTTCTGATAGGTCGCAAGCAATCCCTGCTGGCGGACCGAGCGCACCACCTTGGCAACCTGGTCGGGTCGCGCGCGCGCCTTGCCGAGCAGCGACAGCCGGCCCTCGGTGAACTTCATCATCTCGGTGCCGGTCGACACCGCCGAGAATGCCGTGCGCACCAGCACGCCGCCGGGGCGGCAGCGCGGCGCCGGCACATCGATCAGCCCGAGCTCGCCGCTCTTATAGTTCTGCGCGATCTGCTTCACAGTCGGTCAATCGCCTCAAGTTGACGGCGTCCGTTGTATCGCGCCCGCCGCCCGTAACGAAGATAAGAACATCGTGATCGTTATCTCATGGCTCGGGGGTTTAACATCGTTATCATTCGAGCAACAGGACCGGTTTGGGTGAGATCTCGACCTCTCCGTTGGCGACAGCTCCTTCTCCGCCGTCCAGCCCCTGGTAGCGGCTATAACGCGGGTCGACCCGATAGGTGGACCGCCCGTTGGTGGTCCAGAGGATCAGACCGCTGCGGCCATCCTTCATGCGGAGATCGACGCGCCAGGTCGACGGCGACGTCCTGGCCGCGGCCACGACGCTGGCGCCGACCAACCAAGACTGGACCGTGCGATAGGCGATTCCGCTCGGAAGCAGCCCGCGTGCCCGGTCCCATAATTTGCCGAAGTCGCCGCCCCCGCCGGCGAACTCGTACCAATAGAACCGGTCGACACCGCTGATCCATTTCAGGATATAGGCGCGCGCCAGATAGCCATCCGGATTGTCCTCGTGGGACGGCCAGCCGGCCTCGGTGTCCCAGATCGGCCGTGCGGACAGATCATAAGCGGCGAGCATCTGCTTGAAGCGCGCGATGACCCCGATCACCGCTTCGGGTTCGCTGGTATAGCCGTGGAAGGCGAAGACGTCGGCATATTGTCCGCCGCCTTGCGCCATGAAGGCCTGCTGCCAGCGATAGCCGTCCGGCGTGCCGTTGGACGACGGCGTCAGCACGGTCAGGGCGGGATCGCTGGCCTTGATGATCTCGTAGGCCCGTTTCTGCATCTGGACCATGGTCGCGATATCGCCCGAGTAATATTTGGGATCCTCGGGTTCGTTCCAGATTTCCCAATATTTGATGCGGCCGGCGGCGCGCGTCACGGCCGCGCGCACCCATTCATCCCATGACGCCAGATCGGCAGGGGGCGAGCTGGCGCCGGGCGTGAATGCCGGCGGCGCATCCTTCACGGACGCGGCCCAGCGCGGCGTGAAGGCGAGATTGAGCACGATATCGACGTGCTCGCGCTCCGCCGCCGCAAGGATCGCGTCGAAGCGCGCCCAATTGTAGATGCCGGGCGCCGGGTTGACCTGCGCCCAGTAGATCGCGCCCCACAGCCGAACGCCGTCAAACTTGAGCTCTGGCCATGGCTGCTGCGACTGCCCGATCGCATTGATCGTCATGCCGAAAAGCGTCGGCGGGATCACCACGTTCACACGGCTCACATTGAGCGCATCATTTGCCGCCGCACCGGCCCACTGCAGCGGCCATTTGTGAGCCAGCGGCGCCAGCGCACTCAAAGCCAGTGCAATCAGCCCCGTTTGTGCCCAATCCCTCACCTTGCCTGCCATGTCCGTGTCTCGTCGCCGTCACATCCGCGTCGGGATTGCATAATGGAAGTCGCTCATGTTAATGCCGATGTTAGTCGGATTGTGATGTTGTTAGGTCAATGGTATAGATCATCGCAGATGTCGAGAGCTGAACCATCACCGCGGCGGATCCTGATCATCGTCGAGAACCTTCCGGTTCCTTTCGATCGCAGGGTGTGGTGCGAGGCCACC
This sequence comes from Bradyrhizobium sp., assembly GCA_036383375.1. GTDB lineage: Bacteria > Pseudomonadota > Alphaproteobacteria > Rhizobiales > Xanthobacteraceae > Bradyrhizobium. The sequence goes on from DASVOL010000727.1 coordinate 45,553, forward strand.
TCACTGCGCAAGGCGGGCTATGAAGTTTCAGTGATCTGTCCGAAGGGCCGCGGCCATGACGAAGCTTACGAATGCCTCGACGGCATTCACATTTACCGTCATCCGATGCCGCTGGAAGCGCGCGGGATCGCCGCCTACCTCATCGAATATCCGGTCGCGCTGTTCTGGGAGACGTGGCTTGCGATCAAGGTGGCGTGGAAGCACGGCTTCGACGTGATCCATGGCTGCAATCCGCCCGACCTGATCTTCCTGATCGGCCTGTTGTTCAAGCTCGGCGGCAAGCGCTTCGTGTTCGATCATCACGACGTCAATCCCGAGCTCTATGAAGCAAAGTTCGGCCGCAGGGACTTTTTCTGGCATCTGCTGCGGCTGGTCGAATATCTCACCTTCAAGACCGCGAGCATCTCGATCGCGACCAACGAATCCTATCGCGAGATCGCGATCGCCCGCGGCCGGATGCCGGCCAACCGGGTCTTCGTGGTGCGCTCCGGCCCCAATCTCGCACGGGTGCGCTCCCGCCCCGCCGATCCGGCCTGGCGCCGTGGCCGGCGCTACAGCGTCGGCTATGTCGGCGTGATCGGCCAGTCGGAAGGCATCGATCTCCTGCTGCAGTCGATCGGCCACATCGTGCACGATCTCGGCCGCACCGACATCCAGTTCAACATCGCCGGCACCGGGCCGGAGTGGAATGCGGTGGTCAAGCTCTGCGCGGAGATGCAGCTCTCCGACTACGTGAACTTCACCGGCGCTGTTGCCGACGATGCGCTGTTCACGATGCTCTCGACCGCGGACGTTTGCGTCAATCCGGATCGTGTCACGCCGATGAACGACATCTCCACCATGAACAAGATCATGGAATACATGGCGCTCGGACGGCCGATCGTTCAGTTCGACGTCCGCGAAGGCCGGCGCTCAGCGCTCGGCGCCTCGCTCTATGCGGCGAAAAACGATCCGCAGGATTTCGCCGGCAAGATCGTCACGCTGATCGATGATCCGTCGTTGCGGAAGACGATGGGGGCATTCGGCCGCAGCCGCGTCGAGCGCGAATTGTCCTGGATCCACGAGGAACCGAAGCTGCTCGCCGCCTATGAGGCGTTGTTCGGCAGGAAGCTTCCCTGGCAGAGCCGCGCCCGACGCGCGAACGCCCCCGCGGAGCGGCCGACCTCGCAGGCGTCTGGTGTCAACGCCAATGCAGCTGCCGGGCGGGCATCGCGTTGAACGCCGTGCCGCCTCCCTCACGCGAAACGCGACGCGGCCATGCGCAAGTCGCTGGATTGTCGAAGGTCGAAGCATGAACGTCAGCATTTTCGGCCTCGGCTATGTCGGAACGGTCTGCGCCGCCTGCTTCACCGAGCTCGGCCACCAGATCATCGGTGTCGACAAGAGCGTCGAGAAGGTCGACCTGATCCGCAACGGCCGATCGCCGGTCATCGAGCCGGGCATCTCGGACAAGGTGGCACACGCGGTTGCGACCGGTCAGTTGACTGCAACCACCGACGCCACCGAGGCGATCGTCAACAGCGATATCTCGATGGTCTGCGTCGGCACGCCCTCGTCCGGCAACGGCAATCTCGACCTGACCGCGATCCGGCAAGTCGCCATCGAGATCGGCCGCGGGCTGCGGGCGAAGAACGCGCCGCATACCGTGACGATCCGCTCCACCGTGCTGCCCGGCACCACCCGCGGCGCCGTTGGACCGCTGATCGAGGAAGCCTCCGGCAACAAGATCGGACGCGATTTCGACCTCGCCTTCAATCCGGAGTTCCTGCGCGAAGGCAGCGCCATTGCCGACTTCAACGCACCGTCCAAGACCGTGGTCGGCGCCTTCAACCAGGAAACCGCCGACCGCGTCATGGCGCTCTACAAGGATCTGCCGGGCGCCAAGATCACGCCGCCGGTCGAAACCGCCGAGCTGGTCAAATATGTCGACAACAGCTGGCACGCGCTGAAGGTCAGCTTCGCCAACGAGATCGGCACCATCGCGAAGACGCTTGGTATCGATGGCCGCGACGTCATGAACATCTTCCTTCAGGACACGCGGCTCAACATCTCGCCGGCCTATTTGCGACCGGGTTTTGCCTTCGGCGGCTCTTGCCTGCCCAAGGATGTCAAGGCGCTGAAACACCTCGCGCACAGCCGCGGACTGTCGACGCCGGTGCTCGAAAGCATCCTGCCGAGCAACGACATGATCATGTCGCGCGGCGCCGACTGGATCCTGTCGCATGACGGCCGCCGCATTGCGTTTCTCGGCATCAGCTTCAAGGCCGGCACCGACGATGTCCGCGACAGCCCGTTCGTCGAGCTGGTGAAAAGCCTGCGCGGCGAGCAGCGCGACATTCGGATCTACGACCCCAACGTGCGGTTGTCGCAACTGATCGGCGCCAATCGCGACTTCTTGATGCGCAACCCGGAGCTGGTCGGTCTGCTGCATGACGACGTGACGGCGACGATCGAATGGGCCGACATCATCGTGCTGACGACGGCCGATCCGCGCTTCGTTGCAGCGCTGAAGGCGACCCGGCCCGATCAGGTGGTGCTCGAACTGTCCGATATAGGACTGCCCGACGAGGTGCGCGCCAGAGTGAGCGGCTTCCACTGGTAGGAAACACCATGGCTGCCATGGCTCAGGCCCGTGACCGACCCGAAATCCGCTTTCACGACGAGATCTCCTCGCAGTGGGAGACGCTGCATCAGAGCCGCACCTTCAAGGCGCGCACGGCCGCGATGTTCGATCTGCTCGGGAATGCGGACCTCAATGGCCAGCGCTGGCTGGATGCAGGTTGCGGCACCGGAACGCTCTCCCGCCTGCTCGCCGCGCGCGGCTGCGACGTCACCGGCGTCGACGCCTCGTCGGAGATGATTGCGGCGGCACGCGGTCGCCCGGCCGACGGCCTGCCGGCCGAACGGCTCACATTCCGGCAAATCCCAACGATCGCAAACCTGCCGTTTGCGGATCGATCCTTCGACGGCGTGCTCTGCGCGAGCGTGCTGGAATATGTCCCCGACGTGGCGCAGTGCCTCGCCCAGATCCATCGCGTGCTCAGGCCCGGCGGACTGCTGCTGGTCTCGATCCCCAACCGCGGATCGTTGCTGCGCCGGGGTTACAAGCTCGCGCATTCGGCTTCGTCGCGTGTGTCTTCGCGGCCGCTGTTCCGCTACCTCGCCTTCTCCAAATTCGACACCACGCCGGCTGCAATGCAGAACCTGCTGCGGCAGCGTGCGCTCACGATGCTCGGCGCCAACTTTGCCGGCTCACCGCTACCGCCGGCGCTCGATCGGCGGCCCGCGGTCGGCACGCTGATCAATATCCTCGCCCGCCGCGACAATTGATGCGGTGGGCAGATGCCTGTCTCACGCCTTGATCGCCATCAGCGACTTGGTCATGCCTAGATATCGCTCGCGATAGATCTTCGCGTCCGGAAACGTTTCGCTCATCTCCCGCCAATCGAACAGATGCCAGTCGGGCGCGGTTCGCTTGAACCAGAAGCGGTTGAACCTTTCGATCAGTGAGATTTGCAGCCGCCTCGGCAGCAGCACGATGATGCCGGGCAGCCAGGTATGGCTCTCGATCGGAAAATACCGGTACGGCGTCTGCACGTAGAAGGATTTTGCGACCCGCGAGATCTCACCGGCAAAGCGGTTCTGGTGCTCGCGTGCGATGCTCCGGAATGCCGTGTCGTTCTCGATCGTCACGACGTCCTGCTTCGGCCCGGTGACATGCTCGATCACCGACGAGCAGAAGCAGAAGTCGAACACCTCGTTCTTGAACGGCAGGCGTTCGGTCTCCTGCAGCAGGACCGTCTTGAACCCGAAGCGCTCGCGCGCGACCTTCAAATCGTCGGCCGAGATGTCACAAACCGTGATGTCGGTATGGTGAGGCAGAATCGCGCGAATGTGACGGCCGGTGCCGCCGCCAAGATCGAGGATCTTTGCGTCGAGCGGCAGGTTCACGGTGCGGACGAGGAACTCGCCCCGCCGCTTGCGCGCTGCGCCGGAAAATCGGGCTTGAATGGCGCCCAGCAATGTCAGTCTCCTGCTACTCGTCGGTTCGATTTAGCACGGCATGCGCGATCCTTCGTGCAACCGCATATCGATTTTGCCATCTCGCTCACTTGATCGCCTCGAAGAAGATCGACTCGTCCGGCCGGTTGTCGAGCCGGTCGATATCGGGACAGATGCCTTCACGATAGGCCCGCGTGTGGGTCTCGGAACAGCCCGCCTCGCGGAACAGCGCCGCGAGGGAGGCGCGCGTAAAGCCCCAGTGATGCGCAAAGGCGGCCTCCTTGCGGCGCGCGATCTCGAACACCCCCTTGAGGAAGGCCTGCGGCGCGGCCGGATCGTAGAGCGCGACGATCCGTTCCATGTCGGGGACGACGATGCGGCATACCCCGCCCGGCGCCAGCACCCGCGCGATCTCGCGCGCCAGCCGCTCGACCTCGTCAGGAAACAAATGCTCGAAGACATGCGCGCTGAACACCGCCGAGAGGCTGCCATCTGCGAACGGCAGCGGCTTGGTCAGGTCCATGTAGCGGAGCCCGGCAAACTTGCCCTGGCGGTGCTCGGCATAGCGGGCGTCGTTCAGCAGGCCGACGAGACGCAACGCTTTCGCCGCGAGCGGCAGGCGCGCGATCCACAGATGCACCGTGATGTCGGTGTTGATCCAGCCCGCGATGCCGCAATTGAACGCGCCGATATGCAGCTTCGAGAGCGAACGGCCGGATGCGACGTCGGTCATGTCTGCTCCCGCACCGAATTGGTCAGCACGACCACGATCACCGACGCCGCGCTGGAGGCCACCATCGCCGCGACCGCGCCCATCACCTGCCAGGCCTCGGCCGCGAAAGGCAGGACACAGCACAGCGCAACGAGGCCGGCGATCCGGCTCAGCATGAACCGCTGCGGCTTGCCGGTCGCAAACAGCGGCAGCGCGAGGCCGAGCCACACCGCGTCGAGCGCCATCGCGGCCCCCATCAAGGCGAGGCTGCCGGTGCCGACCTCGTAACTCTGGCCGTGGATGACGAGGGCAAGAATGCGCTGGCCGAACAACACGACCACCGCGCCATAGGCGGCCGCGATCGAACCGAGCAGCACGGCATTTTCGCGCGCAGCAGCGGCGACCGCGCTGCGCCGGCCGGCGCGCAGCTCGGCGGCGATCTCCGGCAGCCGAACCGAGAACATGGTCGCGCAGAACTGGCTGAGCGGTGCGAACACCAGGAGCAGGATCCGCAGCGACGCGCTCGCGTCCAACCCGATCAGGACGCCGCAAACCGGGATCAGCCCGATGCTGCCGATCCAGTAGGTGAGCGAGGTCGCGACGAACCAGCGGCCGTTCCGGAACAGCCGCCGCAGCGAGCCCCGGAAGATCCTGGTCTGCGGCCAGGCCAGTTCGCTTGTGTGCGCGAGCAACAGGCTGCCGGCGAGCGCCGCCGAGATCGCGA
>DASVOL010000728.1:0-2522 GCA_036383375.1 Bradyrhizobium sp.
TCGTCGCCGTCGGAGCGCGCATTGGTCTTGATCGAGGCGACGTCGGAGCCGGCGCCGGGCTCGGAGACGCCGATGCAGGCGACCTGATCGCCCGCAATCGCGGGCACCAGGAATTCACGCCGCACCTCGTCGGAGCCGAACCGCGCCAGCGCCGGCGTCGCCATGTCGGTCTGCACCCCGATCGCCATCGGCACGCCGCCGCAGGTGATTGCGCCGAGCTCTTCGGCCATCATCAGCGCGTAGGAATAATCCAGCCCCTGGCCACCGAACTCGACCGGCTTGTTGAGTCCGAGGAAGCCGAGATTGCCGAGCTTCTTGAACAGCTCATGCGCCGGGAAGATATCGGCCTTCTCCCATTCATCGACATGGGGATTGATCTCGGCCGCGATGAATTTTTGCAAGAGCCGGCGCGGTTCGTCGTGGTCGGCGGTGAAGAGCATGTCTTTTATTCCTCGTCATTTCCGGGGCGACCGCGCAGCGGGCGAGCCCGGAATCCACTTAGCCTCGAACTTGCGTCTCGATGGATTCCGGGCTCGCGCTACGCGCGCCCCGGAATGACGGTTGAGGGTGAGCCGCATCGCTAGAGCCCCATCTGCCTTGACGCGAGATCCTTCATGATCTCCTCGGTGCCGCCGCCGATTGCGTTGACCTTGACCTCGCGGTAGATGCGCTCGACCTTGATGCCGCGCATGAAGCCGGCGCCGCCGAAGATCTGCACCGCCTCGGAGGCGCAGTGCGCCATGGTCTGCGTCGCCTGGTTCTTCATCATGCAGATCTCGGCGACCGGGCTTTCGCCCTGGCCGAGCCGCCACGCCAGCATCTCCAGCATCGCCTGCGAGACCGCAACCTTCTGCGCCATGTCGACGATCTTGTGCCTGATGACCTGATGTTGGGCGATCGGCTTGCCGAACGTCTTGCGCTCCTTGGCATAGGCGATCGCTTCATCGAGGCAGACCCGCGCATACGCCGTGCAGCTTGCCGCCATGCCCATGCGCTCGCTGTTGAAGTTGTACATGATCTGCTTGAAGCCCTGGCCTTCCTCGCCGATCAGGTTCTCGATCGGCACCCGGCATTCGTCGAAATGAAGGGTCGCGGTGTCGGAGGCCCACCAACCCATCTTCTTCAATTTCGTGCGGGACAGGCCCGGCGTATCGCCCTCGATCAGCAGCAGGCTGACGCCGCCGGGGCCCTCGCCGCCGGTGCGCACCGCGACCGTCAGATAGTCGGCGCGCATGCCTGAGGTGATGAAGGTCTTCTCGCCGCTGACCACATAATGGTCGCCGTCACGCCGCGCCTTGGTGCGCAGGTTCGCGACGTCGGAGCCTCCGCCCGGCTCGGTGATCGCCAGCGCGGAGATCTTCTTTCCCGCAAGCACCTCCGGCAGTACCCGCGCCTTGACCTCGGGCCGGGCGGCGCGGGCGATCGGCGGCGAGCCGATGGTGTGGCTCATCAGGCTCGCGGAGACGCCGCCGGCGCCGGCGCGCGCCAGCTCCTGCGAGGCCACGATCTTCATGAACTGGTCGGCGGCGATCCCGCCATATTCCTCCGGGAAACCGAGCCCGAGCAGGCCGATTTCGGACGCCTTGGCATAGAGCGCGCGCGGAAACTCGCCCTCCTCGTCCCATTGATGGGCATAAGGCTCGATTTCCCTGGCCACAAAGCGCCGCATCACCTCGCGAAAGGCCTCATGCTCGCCGGTGTAGAACGGGTTTGCCATCCGCGTGCTCCGTTGATTCTCAGCCCCGACGATGTCCGGATTTTTCCCGGTTCACTTGCGTCGAGTGGCTGTCGACCGGATCGGGTTTCCATCCGGCCTCCCGCCAGCCACTAAACGCAAGACAGTATCCTAATACGCCCCCTCCACTGCCAATTCATGGCATCAATCGAGCCAGGAACAGGCGGCGCAAGACTGCCGTTCCGGAGGAGGGAATTTTGCCGGTTCGTTATTACGACTGGATCGCGCATCATCGCCGGCGCACGCCGGACAAGATGGCGCTTGTCGATCTCGCAAGCGGTCGCCGCTTTCGATATGCGGAGCTCGATGCCCGCGTGTCGCGGCTCGCCGGCTATCTGCGCGACGAGCTGAAGGTTGCCAGCGGTGACCGGGTCGCGGTGCTGGCGCTGAACACCACGGATACGCTGGAGGTGCAGTTCGCCTGCTTCCGGATCGGCGCGGTCTTCCTGCCGCTCAACACCCGCCTCACCGTTCCCGAGCTGCGCTACATCACGGGCGACGCCGCGCCCAAGGTGATGATCCATGACGACGAGCTCGCCGAGACCGCGCTCGCGGTCGCCGAGCTCTGCGATGTCGCGTCGACCGTGCGGCTCGGCCCCGGCGGCGCCTATGAGGCCGGCATCGCGGCGGCCAAGCCGCTCGAACGGTTCGAGGAGGTCACGCTCGATGACATCTCGACCATCATGTACACCTCGGGCACCACGGGCCAGCCCAAGGGTGCGATCATCACCCATGGGATGACGTTCTGGAATTGCGTCAATCTCGGCGGCCCCGCCTACATCTCGCC
>DASVOL010000729.1:0-1681 GCA_036383375.1 Bradyrhizobium sp.
TGGTCCGTTCCTCAAGAGGGCGCGTGGCTCGTTATGCCCGCCATCTCAGGTCGCCTCAAGGTCGATAAATGATCTTATTTCAGACGATCTTATTGACAACTAAATTTTTTGAGGCAGAATTGGGCACAATTCGGACGGTGATAGTCCGAAACTGAGCAAAAAACGCCGTCTAAGGCGGCTAGGGAAGGATTCGCGGCGTCATGAATATTGCTGTTTCCGCGCCTGCCATTATCCAGAACCAGATCATCTGTCTCAATCCGGTGGGCTATCCGCCGAAGATCACCAGCAAGTCACTGGCACCCCGGCTCGAGAGCCTCGACGGAAAGACGATCTACCTGATCGACAGCCGTTTCGATGACTCCATCGAACTTCTGAAGGAGGTCGCCAACTGGTTTGCCGGCCACATGCCATCGGTCACGGTCAGGCTCGTTTCGCTTGCCGGCTATTACGGCCGCGACGACCAGGAATTGTGGACCGAGATCAAGGCCAACGGACACGCCGCGATCATCGGCGTCGGCCATTGCAGCACTTGCTCGCCGGCGGTTTCGACCCATGCGGTGACCCTCGAGACCAAGTTCGGCGTTCCGACGGTCGCGCTTCATACGGCGCCCTTCGACAAGGTGGTGCGCTCGGTGACCAGGATGGCCGGCTTGCCCGATGCACCGACGGTGTTCGTGCCGCAACCGGTGATGGGAAAGAGCGCGACCGAATTGCGTTCTTATGTCGAAGGCGACGATCCCGTGACGGGTCGTCCGGTGATGCGCGAGGTCATCGAGGCCCTGACCAGCCATGCGGCGAACCGTCACCCGATCGAGGCCGACCGATCGACGCCGCGCCTCGTCGAGCCCGCAACCGAGGCCGAGCTGCACGAGATCTTTCTGCGCAACAACTGGACCGACAAGCTGCCGATCGTACTGCCGACCGAGGAGCGGGTCGCGGCGATGCTCGCCGGCACCAGCCAGCCCGCAGACAAGGTCGTCGGCCGTATGCAGCCGACGCATAATCGCGGAGCGTGGGAATACACGGTCGAGAAGGTCGCCGTGAACGCCGTGATGGCGGGAGCCCGCCCGGAGTATTTTCCGGTGATCCTGGCGCTGGCCGCCTCGCAAGTGACGGCGCGTGGCAGCACATCGAGCTCGGGCTCGGCGATGGCGGTGGTCAACGGCCCGATCCGCCACGAGATCGGCATGAATTGCGGCATCGGCGCGATGGGACCGTACAATCACGCCAACGCGACGATCGGGCGCGCCTATGGGTTGTTGTCGCAGAACCTGCAAGGCGGATCGGTCCCTGGTGACACGTTCATGGGATCGCTTGGTAACGCGTATACTTATAACAGCGTCACCTTCGCCGAAAACGAGGAGCGCAGCCCCTGGGAGCCGCTGCATGTGCAGCGCGGCTTCAAGGCGGAAGACAGCGTCGTCAGCGTGTTCTTTGGCTGCCGCTCCACGACCTTCGGTCTCGGCTTGCGCAAGGAGTACTGGCGTGAGCACGTGCGCGACATGCTTGTCGCGGTCGATACCGTGACGGCGCCGGTGCTGCTGCTCGATCCGATCACGGCGCGCCAATTCATCGACCGTGGCGGTTTCGACACCAAGGACAAGCTGATCCGCTTCGTTCACGAGACGGCGCAGATGCCCGCCGGTCGCTACTGGGACATGCAGCTCGTGCAGAACTACAT
>DASVOL010000730.1:0-6129 GCA_036383375.1 Bradyrhizobium sp.
TACCAGGGCATGTCGCGGCTATCAGTCAGTGTCCCGGTTTCGGCATCGATCAGCGCGGGCTTCAAGAGCCGCGAGGTCAGCGGCGTATCGCCGTGCAGGAAGACCGCGTAGTGGCTCTTGCTGCTGAACAGGGTTCCCGGGAAGGCGACGAAGCTCGGCGTCATGCCGGGCACGGCATGCCTCGCGACCTCGACGGCCCCGTTCAGCGAGGCCAGCTTCGACGGCACCGGCCGGTCCTTGTACTGCGCGGTCATTTCGGCAAGCTGGCCGAACTGCCACATCTTGAGCACGAGGTCCGCCCAGGTGTTGATGACGCCGGTGAAGCCGACGACCAGCGTCCAGGCCACCAGCAGGATGCCGGCGAGATTGTGCACGTCGAGCCAGCGCACGACCCGCGTCCGCTGCGCGCGATAGGCACCGAAGCGCAGCTTCCGCATCGACGGCGCGTAGACCACGATGCCGGAAATGATCGCGACGCAGAACAGGATCCCCATCAATCCAAGGAACAGCTTGCCGGGAAGCCCTGCGAACATGTCGGTGTGCAGCTTCAGCATGATGTAGGTGAAGCGGCCGGTCACATCGGGGGAATCGAGATAGGCGCCCGAATGCGTATCCATCCGGACCAGGAGGTTGTTGGTCGGATCGGCGTTGATCGTCGGGCCGACGCTGACCCAGATCGCGCCGGGCTCGTCGCGATCCCAGATCAGGAAATGAGGCACCTTGCCCGGCGCCTGCGCGAGCGCATTGGCGAGCAGATGATCCAGATTGGCGGGCGGCGTGCCGGCCGGCGCCTCGGCCGGCTTGACCGAACTGTGCAGGAGATCGTCGATCTCGTCGTGGAAGATCAGCGGCAGGCCGGTGATGCACAGCAGCAGCATGAACAAAGTGCAGATCAGGCTGGTCCATTTGTGGACGGCGCCCCACCGTCGCAGGGATTTGGTCGTCGCAGTCAACATCGCTACCTGAATTCCAGAGTCTCCGTTGTTGCCGTCACTAACACGATGAAGGACGCGCGCCGTCGCGTGGCGATTAGAACCCGTCCAGTGTTGGACTTATCGTTGATCGTGTTGCGATCTCGCAACGAGCGCGTCCGGAAACTGCGACGATGCGTCTCGGCCGTCAGCGATTTCCTGGGATCGTTCTAAATTGGATCGCGGCGCTCAGCCGGCTGACGCGGCGTGAACGAGATGCTTCGCACGCCATCTGGGGCCCGGCCCGCGCATGTAGTGCAGCTCGGGCCGGTAGGGATCGCGCATACGCGCGATCAGGTTCTGCCAGCCGGTCGTGATCGCGTTCAGGCCACGGCGCAGAGGTAACAGTGACTTCAGCGACAACATGGCACCCTCTCAGTGCGGTTTTCCGAGAACGAATGCGAAGGGCAGGATGACGATCTCCTCGCCGTCCTCGTCGCTGACATGCACGGCCCAGTCGCGCCAGTCTTCCAGACTGACCGTTGCGACCAGCGAGCGCATCATGCGTGTCGCCGCCTCGCAGGCCTCGGCGAGGCTGGTCACCGAGGTGCCGCGGCGATCCATCAGCACGCCGCGCGTGTTCGAGCAGTGGAAATAGACCTGTGTCATGTCCTGGGCCATCTGCGTATCCTCGCAAGCTCCGGGCGATCGGGCGCCCTTGCATGACGAAGCTTTACGCGGGCAGAGCGCGCCGATCCGTGATGCGGCTCACACTGGCGCGAGACGCCGCCGCCAGGCCGCGGCGCCGCCCTCACCAAATCGCGATTTGACAGTTCTCCTATATTTGTCAAAATCGTCAAATGGGACCGAAAACCCGCATTCTCGATGCCACCATGCTGGTTTTCCGCCGGCACGGCTTTCGCCGTTCCTCGATCGAGCAGGTCGCCGAAGCGGCCGGCCTGACACGGCAGGCGCTCTATCATCATTTCGAATCCAAGGAAGCGCTGTTCCGCGCCGTCATCGAGCGCGTGCATGAGTCCGCGATCGCGGCCGAAGAGACCGCCGTTGCCGAGGCAGAGACGGCGGGCGGCGATCTCGGCGACATCCTTGCCGCGGGCATGACCGCGCGGATGTCGACCATGATCGCGTCGCTGGACGGCTCGCCGCATCTCGAGGAACTGTATTCCGAACATCTCGTGCACGCGCGCGACCTCTATCAGACCTATGCCGCACGCTATGCGGAGCGCATGGTCGCGACCATCGCGCGGATCGCGCGCACGCAGCAGCTTGCGCTGCCGCAGGACCTGACGCCCGCCGAATTCGCGCGGCTGGTCGAGATGTCGATGTACGCAGCGAAGTCGCAGTATCCTGCGATGCAGCCGTCGGATGCGTTCCTGAAGGACATGGCGATCATGGTGCGGACGCTCTGCGCGGGCGCCTTGCCGAAGTCCTCACCGAAATCACAACGGCCGCCCGCCAAGAAGGCGGCAATCCGCAACAAGCCGACACGCAAGACAACTGGAGGACAGTCATGACCACGACGACCGTCAATGGCCGCGTCGAATCCCTGCCCGATGATCCCGATGCGCTCTTGATCGACATCGTGCGCGACCAGCTCAAGCTGACCGGCACCAAGCTCGTCTGTGGCGCCGGCGTCTGCGGCGCCTGCACGGTGCTGGTCGATGGTGCGCCGGTCGCAAGCTGCCTGATGCCGGCGCACGCCGCGGCCGGCAAAGCGGTGACGACGGTCGAAGCCATCGGCGCCGCCGGGCTGCATCCGGTGCAGAAGGCGTTCATGGCGCATGACGCCCTGCAATGCGGCTTCTGCACGCCGGGCTTCATCGTGGAGGCGACCGCGTTCTGCGACCGCTGGCGCGCGACCAGGGGGACGGCGGTGCCGTCACGCGAGGAGATCGGCGCGGCGCTGTCGGGCCATCTCTGCCGCTGCGGCGCCTATGACGGCATCTTCCGTGCGGTGGCGGATGCCTGCGCCGGCCGCTTCGACGGCGACAATGTCGCAGCGCCCCGCATCGAGGCGCGCGACAAGGTGACGGGCGCGGCGAAATACACCGTCGACATCAACCATGACGGCCAGCTCGAAGGCCTGATCCTGCGCTCGCGCGAGGCGCATGCCCGCATCACCGCGCTCGATCTGGCTCCGGCGCGCGCGCTTGTCGGCGTCGCCGCGGTGCCGCTGCTCGGCGACGACCGCATCGTGCGCTATGTCGGCGAGCCGATCGCGGCGGTCGCCGCAAAGGACCGCAAGACCGCGCTGGCCGCGCTGGCTGCGATCAAGCTGACCAGCGAACGGCTGCCCGCGGTGGTCGGGCTCGACGCCGGACGCAAGGACGGCGCGCCAGTGGTGTTCGACAAAGCGAACCGCAAGCGGGCCGGCAATGTCTCGGAAGCGGCCGGCGGGCCGGCACCATGGAAGCAGAACATTCGCGGGCCGACCGCGGTGTTCTCGACCCGCGCCAAGAAGGCCCGCAGCTGGGTCGACGAGGCGCGCCAGGCCAACAACAAGCTGCTGGTCGAAGCCACTTTCCGCACCGCCACGCAGCAGCATGCATGTCTCGAGCCGCATGCCGCGGTGGCGCGCTTCGACGGCGACCGGTTGACCCTGCACGTCTCGACCCAGCAGGTATTTCACCTCAAGGAGCAGATCGCAAAGCGCTACAAGCTCGATCACGACAAGGTCCGCGTGATCGCCGAGCACGTCGGCGGCGGCTTCGGATCGAAGGCGAGCCTCGGCGTCGAGACGATCGCTGCGATCGAACTCGCGCGCGAAGCGAAAGCGCCGGTGCGCGTCGCCTATGATCGACAGGAGGAGCTCTCCGTCGCCGGCTACCGGCCGGCCGCGGAACTGAAAGTCGCGCTGCTGCCCTCCGAGCAGGGCGGCCTGAAAGCGCTCTCCGTCACCGCGCATGCCGATACGGGCGCGGCGACCAATTCGACCATCGCCGGCCTGGCGCGGCTGATCTATCCGGCCGAGGCAAAGGATCTTTCGGATTTCGACGTCATCAGCAATCTGCCGCCCGGCGCGGCGTTCCGCGGCCCCGGCGGTCCGCCGATGGCGTTCGCAGTGGAGCAGGCGATCGACGAGGCCGCGCTGCGGCTCAAGGTCGATCCGATCACCTTGCGCAAACGCTGGGATCCCGATCCCAACCGTCAGCGGCTCTACGATTGGGCATCCGGGCTCGAACTCTGGCGCAACCGCAAGCCGGCGCAGACCGGGCGCTATCGCCGCGGCATCGGCATGGCGACCGGCTACTGGCTCTATCTCTGGCAGCCCAACGTGAAGGTCGAGGTCGCGGTCAAGGGCGGCCGCATCGTCGCCAGCACCGCGACGCAGGACATCGGCACCGGCACCCGCAGCGTGCTTGCCGACACGATCGCGCGCGAGTTCGACCTCGAACCGGCTGACATCGAGGTGCGGATCGGCGATTCGTCGCTGCCCGAGGGGCCGGGCTCCGGCGGCAGCCGCGTCACCGCCTCGGTGATGCCGCCGACGCTGCAGGCCGTCCAGAAACTGAAGGCCGCGATCCTCGAACAGGCGACAAGAAAGCCCGCGCCCGGCTCGAATGCGCCCTGGCGCGAGCTGATCGCGCGCTCGCCCGACATCGCGGTGACGGAGACGCGCGGCGAGGACGGCAAGAACACCGCACCCGGCATCCGCTCGCCGCTGCGCGAAGTCGGCCTGATGGGCATGGTGTTCGGCTGGATGATGCGCCGCTTCTCGAACATCGCGGTCGGCGCCGGCGTGCCAAGCTCGGTGCAGGTGATCGAGGTCGAGGTCGACACCTGGCTCGGCCATGTCCGCGTGCTCAACGTGCATACCGGCATCGCGGTCGGCAAGATCGCAGCGCCCGCGCTGGCGCGCAGCCAGGCCTGCGGCGCAGTGATCCAGGGCCTCGGCTACGCACTCTACGAGGCGCGCGAGCTCGATCCGACAAGCGGCGACGTGCTGACCGCGGGGATGGAGGACTATCGCATCCCTGGGATCGCCGACACGCCCGAGATCGACGTCCATTTCGACGAAGCCGGCTTCGACCATGTGCTTGGTAACAGCGTCGGCATCGGCGAGGCATCGACGGTGCCGACCTCGGCCGCGGTCGCCAACGCGATCCACGACGCGATCGGCGTCCGTCTCACCGAGATTCCGATCCGGCCCGACCGCATCGTCGCCGCACTGAAAGGGAGGGATGCCGCATGAGTGTCGCAACCGCAGACGTCATCACCGCGCCGGAATTCCGCGCCGCCGGCACCGACCTGTCGGAGCGTCGTCGCAGCGGCCTGTCGTGCGGATCCGTCATCGATCTCACCGCAAGTCCCGATACGATCGGGATCGCGTGGGGCGCGGACGGCGCGGCGCGGATCGGTGCGCTGACCGCGATCGCGGCGATCGCCTCCGACGCGCGGCTCGCGCAGGCCTATCCCGGCATCACTGCTGCCGCGCAGGGCCTTGCCACGCCACAGATCCGGCACATGGCGACGCTCGGCGGCAACCTCGCCCAGCGGTCGCGCTGCTGGTACTTCCGCAATCCGCAGATCGGCTGTCTCAAGAAGGGCGGCTCCGACTGTCCGGCGCGAGCGGGCAACCATCTCTATCACGTCGCGTTCGACCTCGGCCCCTGCGTGGCCCCGCATCCGTCGACCATGGCGATGGCGCTGCTGGCCTACGATGCGAAGATCGTCACGGACCGGCGCAGCGGACTGTCGATCACCGACCTGCTCGGCGACGGCAGCAACGGCACCGCCGACAATCTGCTCGCGCCGGGCGAACGGATCGAGCGGATCGAGCTCCCTGCTCCGCTCGCCGGCGAGCGCGCGCTGTACAAGCGCGCGATCAGCCGGACGCATGCGGAATGGCCGCTGGTCGAGGTCTGCGTGCGGGCCGTGATCACTGGCGGCGTGTTTCGCGAGGTCCACATCGCGGCCGGCGGCATCGCCCCGGTGCCGCTGCGGCTTGCTGCAAGCGCTGCCGCGCTGCAGGGCAAGCCGGCCGACGCGTCGACCATCGCGCAAGCCGCCGAGTTGGCAATAGCGGGGGCCAAGCCGCTGACGATGACCGGATACAAGCTCGACCTCTTGACCGGCCTGGTGCGCGACCTCGTCGAGCGGATCGCGGTGTAGCGCAGGCGACCGTTCCGGGCGCGCGGGCTCAGCGTGCCCGGGTCAGCGCCAGCCAGATGCCGCCGCCGATCATGAAGCCGCCTGA
>DASVOL010000731.1:0-4828 GCA_036383375.1 Bradyrhizobium sp.
CGCACGCGACATGCTGCAGCCGGTCGTGCATCCGACCGAGCCGCTGGAGCAGCGCGTCATCGGCGCCGGGTTCCCGATCAAGATGGGACGGACGCCCAAGGGATACACCGCGCCGGCGCCAACGCTCGGGCAGAACAATCAGGAAATCTATGGCGGGCTGCTCGGCCTCTCCGGGCAGCGGATCGACGATTTGAAGTCAAGGCGGATCATCTGAAGCAAAGAGGCCGGCACATGCATGCCGTCCCAAGCGGGGAGCGTCGAGGATAGTCATGGCGAAGAAAGGGTTTGGTCTTGCGGCCATCGCATTGCTGGCAGGCAGCACGATGGTGACGCCGCTTCAGGCGGCGGATGTGCAGCCGGTCAGGATCGGCGTGCTCACCGACATGTCGGGGATGTACCGCGACATCATGGGGCCAGGCTCGGTGCTCGCCGCCAGGATGGCGGTCGAGGATTTCGGCGGCAAGGTGCTGGACCGTCCGATTGAGGTGATCTCGGGCGATCATCAGGCGAAAGCCGATGTCGGCGCGGCGATCGCCCGCAACTGGTTCGACAATGGCGGTGCCGACGTCGTCGTCGATGTCGCGCAATCCGCCGTGGCGCTGGCCGTGCAGGAGCTGGCGCGGACGCGCAACAAGATTGTCATCCACGGCGTGACCGGCAGTCCCGCAATCACGCAGCAGGCCTGCGCGGCGACCGCTTTCTCGTGGTCGCTCAACGCCTACGCGATTTCGGCGCCGTTGCCGAAGCCGCTGATCGAGCGCGGGCTCGATACGTTCTTCTTTCTCTCGGCAGACTATTCCTTCGGCAAGGCGATGGAAGATGCCGCCGCGGGCGCGATCAAGGCGGCCGGGGGCAAGGTGCTCGGCTCGGTGCGCTTCCCGCAGAACAATCCCGACTTCAGCTCGTTCCTGCTGCAGGCGGTGGCATCAAAGGCCAAGGTGATCTGGCTGATCTCCGCGGCAGAGGACACCACCAATGCCCTGAAGCAGGCCAAGGAGTTCGGCATCGCCGAGGGCGGCCAGCACATCGTGGTGCCGCTGACCTACATCACCAATGTGCACGCACTCGGCATCGCCAATGTGCAGGGCCTGACCTTCGCAACCCCGTTCTACTGGGACCGCACCGACAAGACGCGCGCCTGGTCGGAGCTCTTCTTCAGGCAGCATCATGCGATGCCGACCATGGACCAGGCCGCGGTCTATTCGGGAACGCTGCATTATCTCCAGGCGGTCGCTGCCGCCAGGACGCTCGATGGTCTGAAGGTCGCCGACGAGATCCGAAAACTGCCGGTCAACGACATGTATGTCGAGAATGGCTCGGTGCGCGCAGACGGCTGGCTGATGCATCCGTTCTACATGGCGAGCATCAAATCGCCCGGCGAGGTCAGGAAGCCCTGGGACTACTACACGATCGAGAAGGTCATTCCGGCATCCGAGGCGGCGCAGCCGTTGTCGGAGAGCCAGTGCCCGCTCGTCGCTCAATCGCAATGACAATCGACAAAGGAGAGACAATGTCCCGCGAAATTCTCAAGATGTATTCGGACTACAAGAGCCCCTATGCCTGGCTGGCGTTCGATCCGGTGTTCGAGCTGGAGAAGAAGTTCGACATCAAGGTGCAGTGGCGGCCGTTCCAGCTCCGGATCAAGGGTTCCGGCCAGCGCAGCGTCTATTCGGAATACAAGGTCAAGTATTCCTACATGGATGCGCGGCGGAGCGCGAACGAGCGCGGCGACAAGAAGATCATCCGCGGCCCGTTGAAGATCTTCGACACCGCGCCGGCGCTGATCGGCGGGCTGTTCGCGGAAAAGCAGGGGCGGCTGATCGAATACAGCCGCCTGGTCTACGAGCTGTTCTTCCGCCGCGAGCTCGCGGTCGACGAGGTCGATGCCGTGGAGCGCTTCATCGAGTCGCTCGGGATGTCCGGCGCCGAATTCCGCAGCTATTTCGAGGGCGATGGCCGGCGCGAATATGAGGAGGCACAGCAGGAGAGCCAGGGCGATCACATCTTCGGCGTGCCGATCTGCGTCTTTCGCGGCGAGCAGTTCTGGGGCAACGACCGGGTGCCGATGCTCGAGCGGCGGCTGCAGGAGGCCGGTCTGTCGCTGTCGCGCGAAAAGCAACTGGCCTGAGCGGCGCGGGAGGCTCCGATGATCGATCTTCATTTCGCGCCGACGCCGAACGGCTGGAAGATCTCGATCATGCTCGAGGAATGCGGGCTGCCGTACACCGTCGTGCCGGTCAACATCACGCGCGGTGATCAGTTCAAGCCCGAATTCCGCAAGCTCAATCCGAATGGTCGGATCCCTGTCATCGTCGACAGTGATCCGCCCGGCGGAGGTGGGCCGCTGACGATCTTCGAGTCCGGGGCGATCTTGCTCTACCTCGCGGAGAAGACCGGCAGGTTCTTTCCGCGTGATCTGCATGGCCGCATCCACGTGCAGCAATGGCTGATGTGGCAGATGAGCGCGCTCGGGCCGATGCTGGGCCAGAACGGGCACTTCTCGCTCTATGCGCCGGACAAGATTCCCTATGCGGTCGAGCGTTACGGCAACGAGGCGCGGCGTCTCTACGGTGTGCTCAACGATCGGCTGGGCGAGAGCACCTATGTCGCCGGCGAGGACTATTCGATCGCCGACGTCGCCTGCTTTCCCTGGGTGATGACCCACAAGGCGCAGGGTTTCACGCTCGACGATGTTCCACATGTCAAACGCTGGTTCGCTGAGCTGCGCGCGCGGCCGCTGCTCCAGAACGGGCTCGCGGTCGGCCGGCGCGCGGTGCGCAAGACGCTCGATGCACAGGCCCACAGCAATCTGTTCGGAACGAGGCCGGCGAGCGGAGACGCCTCCGGCAGTGCTCTGCGATCACAACAATTGGACAATTGAGATGACCCTGCCTCCGAAAATGCTGAGCGGCTATCGCGTGCTCGATATCACCCAGTTCGTCGCAGGCCCGACCTGCACGCGTCTACTGGCCGAAGCCGGTGCCGACGTCATCAAGATCGAGCTCGCGCCGTTCGGCGACCGATCGCGCTTCCAGGGCCTGAAGCCACGCGATCCCGCGCACAAGAACACCTCGCAGAGCACGTATTTCTTCCAGCAGAATCATTCGAAGCGCAGCCTGGCGCTCGACTTCAAGCATGAGAAGAGCCGCCAGATCCTGACCCGGCTCGCCGCCAAGGCCGACGTTCTGGTGGAGAACTTTACGCCCGGCGTGATGGAGCGTGCCGGACTTGGTTACGAGACGCTCAAGAAGATCAATCCGCGGCTGATCATGTGCTCGATCTCATTCGCCGGACAGACCGGGCCGCTGAGCGACAAGCCCGGCTTCGACTACATCGCGCAGGCCTTCGCCGGCATCACCGGGGTGATCGGCGATCCCGACGGCAAGCCGGCGCAGGTGCCGGTCGCGATCGGGGACGCCTCGACCGGCGTTGCCGCGGCGATGGCGGTCGGCTTTGCGCTGCTGCACCGCGAACGGACCGGAGAAGGGCAGTTCATCGAATCGACGCTGCTCGACACCTACTTCCATATGCACGAGGCCAATGTGCCGAAGGTCTCGCTGCGCGGGGACAGCTTCGTGCCGCAGCGGGAGGGCTCGCTGCACCCGAATGGTGGACCGGTCGGCGTGTTCGACTGTGGCCGGGGTGAGTTTCTCGTGATCTGCGCACTGGCGCATCAATGGCCGCAAATGGTCCGTGCGCTGGGGCGGCCGGAGCTCGAGAAGGATCCGCGGTTCGAGTCGGCACGCGCCCGGGCCGACAACAGGGTGCTGGTCGGGGAGATCGTCGAAGCCTGGCTAAAGACGTTTCCATCGCGCGATGCGGCGATCTCGGCGCTGGAGCAAGAGCGGATACCCTGCGCGCCGGTGCTGACACTGAATGACGCCATGGCCCAGCCGCATCTGATCGAGCGCGGCACGGTCCGCCATGTCAGCGATCCCCGCATCGGCCAATTTGCGATCCCGGGCGCGCCGATGCGCTTCTCGGAATGGCCGCAGCGTACCGAGCTGAGGGCCGACCTGCTCGGCGAACACAACGAGGAGATCCTGGGTGAACTCGGGTTGTCCGGGCAGGAGATCGACCAGCTCTATGCCGAGAAGGTGCTGGTGCAGGACAGGGAGCTGCGTGCCGGCAAGCCGCTCAGGCAGGCGAGCTGAGCGGCCACGCCGTCAGGCAGCGGCGTCACGCCGATGCCGGCCGGTCGAAATAGGCGAACGCGGCGCTGGTCAGGCCGCCGAGCAAGGACCAGAACACCAGGCTGGTCAGCGTGACCGCGACGACGAACTGATGCGACAATGACGAGGGCACGTTGGTCTCGACATGCTCCAGTTCGGGCGCGCCGATCAGATGCGGCAGCATGATCAGGACCACGCCGGCGATCGCGGCCGGCATCGAGCGCCGGAACACGATCAGCCCGAGTCCGGCCGATGTCGCCAGCACAGCCGTCACCCACCAGATCTGACGTGACATCAGTGGTGCGGCGGGGACGCCCGGCAGTTCGGGCGGCAGCCCAAGGCCCGGCGCAATGGTGAAAACGGCAAAGCCTGCGAGGCCCCACATCAGGCCTTCGTGCCAGGAGATCGGCTCACCGGTCGCGCCACTGCGAATCGAGAAGAAGCCGCACAGCAGCAGCGCAAAGCCGATCCCGGTCAGGATGTTCGCCCCTGCGGTATAGAGGTTGCGCTCCAGGCCGTCGCGCGGCTCCCACGCCTCGGCGCCATGATCATGATCCGCATGATCGTGGACGAGGACGACGCGCGGCCGCGCGGCAGCTTCGTGCTTGTGCTCGGCCGCCTTCTCGTAGACTTCGGCCTTGAGGATCAGCGGAACG
>DASVOL010000732.1:0-3128 GCA_036383375.1 Bradyrhizobium sp.
GAATTGTCCAAGATCACGATGGTGATCTATAGCTGCGCCTGGCCACTGCTGCTGAACACTGTTGCTGCGGTGAAGCAGGTCGATCCGCTGCTGATCAAGTCGGCGCGGACCATGGGCGCGACGCCGCAGCAACTGTTTCGCAAGGTGATCTTGCCGGCCGCGCTTCCGACCATCTTCGTCGGCATTCGCCTCGCCAGCGCGTCGGCCATGCTGGTGCTGGTGGCGTCCGAAATGGTCGGCGCCAAGGCCGGCCTCGGCTATCTCATCATCAACAGCCAGTACAGCTTCCTGATCCCGCAGATGTATTTCGGCATTCTCGGGATCACGGTGATCGGCCTGGCGTTCAATGCCGTGCTCGAGGCGATCGAACGGCACTTCATGCGCTGGAAGGCGCCGGTGGCTGGTTAGGAGGAGGCGCTGCCGCCGCCCGGCGTGTTGCGCGCGGTGGCCTGGGTCACCACGCTGTTCGGCGGGACGTCCCGGGTCAGCCAGACATTGCCGCCGACGGTCGAGCCGCGGCCGATCGTGATGCGGCCGAGGATGGTCGCGCCGGCATAGATCACCACGTCGTCGGCGACGATCGGATGACGGGCGTCGCCCTTGATCAGGCTGCCTTCGTCGTCGGTCGGGAAATGTCGCGCGCCGAGCGTAACGGCCTGGTAGATGCGGACATTGTCGCCGATGATCGCGGTTTCCCCGATCACGACGCCGGTGCCGTGATCGATGAAGAAGCCCGAGCCGATGCTGGCGCCGGGATGAATATCGATGCCGGTCCTGGCATGCGCGATCTCCGCCATCAGGCGTGCAACCAGCCGCGCCCCGAGCTGGTACAGGAGATGGGCAAGGCGATGGTGGATGATCGCAGTCATGCCGGGATAGCCGATCAGGATCTCCGGAAAGTTTCGCGCCGCGGGATCGCCGACGAAGGCCGCGCGCAGATCGTTGACGAGAAGCCCGCGCACTTGCGGCAATTGCGCGGCGAACGCGCGCGTCAGTTCGACGGCGTCATGGCGCTGGAAACCCGGTTCAAGCTCGTCGCCGACGAACAGTGCCGCGCGGTGGATTTGCGCGTTGAGCGAATCCAGCGCGATGCTCAAAGTGTTGCCGACAAAATAGTCGATATTCTCGCCGTCGAGATCCGATTGGCCGTAGTGCCGCGGGAACAGCGTCTCGGTGAGGCCGTCGAGAATCGCTTCGAGCGCATCGCGCGACGGCGCGCGCCGCGGATCGCCGTCCCGCCGAATGCTGTGGGTGTCTTCCCTGGAGACGCGTAGCTCGGCGACGACCCGGTCGAGCTGCCAGCGGCCCGGCGGGCTGCCGGCAACGCCGGCCGATGATGGTGGCGGCTGTGGCGGCATTTCGCGCTTCATGGCGTGCCCCTCCTTGTCCTAGCGGACGTGGGCCAGCGGGATACTGACTTCGGCGAGCAGATCGAGATCAGCCTCGTGATCGATCTGCACATACTGTCCGTTCCAGTAGGTGAGGCCGGACAGGCGGTGCGACACGTCCATGCTGGACAGGCGACCCACGATGATGCCGTGAGAGTGCCGCTCGATGATCTCCTCCACCTGGCATTCGACCGTGGCAAGCGAATGGTCCAGCAGCGGGACGCCGGAAGCACCGGGGGTCCAGGCCGTTCCGTCGAAGCGCTGGCTGCCTTTCAGGCGGTTGTTGCTGAACCGTTCAGCCAGCGCCTGCTGGTCCGAGCCGAGGATGTTGACGCCGAACAGCCGGTGGCGGGCGATCGGCTCAAAAGAGGAGGCCTGCCGGTTGATGCTGACCAGAAGCCGGGGCGGCGAGGCGCTCAGCGACGTCAGCGAAGTGACGGTCATCCCGGTGATGTCATCGCCGCTTCCCGCCGTGATGACGCAGACGCCGCCGGCGAGACGGCGCATCACGAGGCGAAACTGCAGCTCGATCTCGTGATCGGCGTCGACCAAATGGATGTCCGGCTTGCTCATCGGGTCTCTCCCTCTTGTCGCCGCCGGATCTGCTTCCGATCAGAAGAAGCCCTTGGCGGGCAGCGGCGTGCCGCTGATCTCATATTGCCCGATCGAGCGGGCCTTGAAGGTGTTCGGGTTGTGCGAGGCCAGGGTCCGCGCGTTGCGCCAGTGGCGGTCGAAATTGGTCGTCTTCCTGGTGGCGGATGCGCCGCCGACGTCGAACAGCAGGCTGCCGCTGCGGATCGCCAGCTCATCGGCGACGATCTTGGCTTTTGCCGAGAGCAGCGCGGCCTTGTGCGCCGCGTCGACGGCACTTGCATCGCCGGCGTCGAATGCATCGGTCGTGGCGTCGAGGGCTTCTGCCGCCGCGAGCACCACGGTCTCGGCCGCAAACGCGCCGCTGGCGATCTGGCCGATGGTCTGCTGCAGCAACGGGTCGTCCGCTGGTATCTCGCTCGGTGCATAGTAGAACGTCCGCTTGCGCGATCGCACCAGTTCGGCTGCGTCGTGCAGCACCGCGCGCGCGATGCCGGCGTTGATTGCGGTCAGGAACAGCTGCGCGAACGTGTTGGAGTAGGGAATGCCGTAGCCGGCGTCAGGGGCGTCGAACACCGCCTCCTGCCGCTTGACGCGCACGTTGCGGAAGTGCGTGGTGCCGGTTGCGGTCAGCCGCTGGCCGAGCCCGTCCCAATCGTCGATCAGCTCGATACCCTCGCGCTTGACCGGGATCAGTACCGCCGCATTGGCGCCTGCCGTATCGGCCGTGCGCACCAGCACATAGTCGGAATAGAGCGTCCCGGTGCTGTAGTACTTGGTGCCGTTGAGCAGATAATCGTCGCCATCGGCGGTCAGTGTGGTGTTCGGCGTGACATTGCCGACCTTCGGGGTGTCGAGTTCGGTGGCCGCGAGCCCGATGATCGCACCGTCGGCGACTGCCTTCTGCCATTGCCGGTGCTGCTCGTCCCTGGGACGGCGCACCAGCCGTTCGACCACGCTGAAATGGTTGCGCAGGATATGCGCGACGTTGGCGTCGGCGGCGCCGAGCCGGATCACGAGCTCGAACAGCGTGCGGATCGACGCGCCCGCGCCGCCGACATCCACAGGAAGCCGCAATGCGCCGAGACGCGCCTTGCGAATGAGATCGACCTCGGCGAATGGCAGGATACGTTCGCGCTCGCGTTGACT
>DASVOL010000733.1:0-2654 GCA_036383375.1 Bradyrhizobium sp.
AGCCGGCGCGAAGAAGGCCGGCTTCAACATTGTGCTCAAGGAGGGCTATTCCGCGACTGCGCCCGACCTGTCGGCGCTGGTCACCAAGCTGAAGCGCGCCAAGCCCGATGTGATCTTCCACACCGGCTACAATCCGGACATTACGCTCCTATTCCGCCAGGCGCGCGAGCAGGGGCTGAAGTTCGGCGCCATCGTCGGTCACGGCGCGGGCTACGGCGTCTATGAGAAGCTGAAGGAAGGTCTCGGCGCCGACGCCAATTATCTCTTCAACACCGACCCGATCTCGATCTGGCTCGCCAACCAGAACGGCATGGATGCCAAGCTGCCGCCGGTCATCAAGATGGTCGGCGAGGCGTTCGACCGGCTGAAGCCCGGCGTGCCGATCCGCTCCGCCCATGTCGGTATCGGCGCGGCCAACGCCTATGTGTTCCTCGACGACGTGCTGCCGCGCGCGATCAAGAAGTATGGCGGCGTCGATCCGGACGCGCTGCGCAAGGCGGCACTCGACACCGACATTCCCGAGGGCGGCACCATGCTCGGTTACGGCGTGAAGTTCTACGGCGAGGGCGAGCAGTACGCCGGCCAGAATGCGCGCTCGTTCCCGGTGGTGCTGCAATATATCGACGACAAATCCTATGTGGTGTGGCCGAAGAGCCAGATGCAGCGCGAGACCGTGCTGCCGCTGCCGGCCGGCACCACCTACAGCTACAAATAGCTCGCTCGCGAAGGGGACGCCGTGCTCGCCGTCGAAGGCCTGGTCAAGCGGTTTGGCGGCTTTCGCGCCGTCAACAACGTGTCGTTCCGCGTCGAGCAGGGCGAGATCCTCGGCCTGATCGGCCCGAACGGCTCGGGCAAGAGCACGATCTTCAACATGCTGTCGGGCACCTTGCCGCCGACCGAGGGCTCGATCCTGTTCGACGGCCGCGAGATCGCGGGCCTTGCTCCGCACCGGATCATCGTCGGCGGCATCGGCCGCACCTTCCAGATCCCGCGGCCGTTCCATCGCCTGAGCATTTTTTGAGAATGTCGTGCTCGCCGGCTTCTACGGCCAGGGTCGCCACAGCCGCAGCAAGGCCGAGGAGGCGGCCGAACGCGCGCTTTCGATGGTCGGCCTGCCGACCGATCGCCAAGCCAGCGTCGAGGGGCTTGGGGCCGCGGGGTTGAAGAAGCTCGAGCTCGCCAAGGCGCTCGCCACCGGGCCGAAACTCCTGCTGGCCGATGAAAGCCTCGGCGGCCTCGACGAAACCGAGATGGACCAGGCCGCCGACATGCTGCGCCGGATCCGCGACGAGCTCGGCATCACGATCATCTGGGTCGAGCACATCATGGGCGTCTTGATGCGCGTGGTCGACCGCGTGATGGTGCTGGATCACGGCGAGAAGATCGCCGAAGGCCTGCCGGCCGATGTCGCCGGCGATGCCAGGGTGATCGAGGTCTATCTCGGTACCGATGCGGATGCGAGCCTGGCTGCCGCCGTCGCCGAGCAGGCGCGCCGCCGGATCGGGGCGTGACCGGCATGCTGGAGCTCCGATCGATCGACGCGGGCTATGGCAGCTTCCAGGCGCTGTTCGATGTCAGCCTCGATGTGAAGGCGGGTGAGGCGGTCGGCGTGATCGGCCCGAACGGCGCCGGCAAGACCACTCTCATGCGCGTGATCTCGGGCCTGATCCGCCCGAGTAACGGCAAGATATCGATGGAGGGGGCCGACGTCGTCAGGACGCCGGCGCATCGCATCGTCAGCCTCGGGATTGCGCATGTGCCGGAGAACCGCCGGCTGTTTCCGCGGCTCACCGTCGATGACAATCTGAAGATGGGCGCCTACATGCCCGGCGCCCGCGCGCATTACGCCGAGCGGCTCGATTTCGTGTTCGAGCTGTTCCCGCGCATGAAGGAGCGTCGCCACCAGATGGCCGGCACCATGTCGGGCGGCGAGCAGCAGATGTGCGCGATCGGCCGCGCGCTGATGTCGAACCCGAAACTGCTGCTGCTCGACGAGCCCTCGGCCGGGCTCGCGCCGGTCGTGGTGCAGCAGGTGTTCGAGCTGGTCAAGCGCATCCGTGCCAGCGGGCTGACGGTGCTGATCGTCGAGCAGAACGTGCAGCAGGTGCTGCGCGTGGTCGACCGCGCCTATCTGCTGGAAGCCGGCAGCATCCGCGCCGCCGGGTCCGCGGCGGAGCTCGCGGCCAGCGACACCATCAAGCAGGCGTATTTGGGGGTGTGAGGGGATGATGGGATTGGCCGACAAGTGCGTTCACTCATTCTCCCGTCATCCTGAGGAGCGCGGCACGCGCGTCTCGAAGGATGCACGGCCCGGCTGGTGGCCGTCGATCCTTCGAGACGCCGCTTCGCGGCTCCTCAGGATGACGGTTCTGCTAGTTCAACCGGCCGCCGTCACGAGCTGAGGCAAAACAGCCATGCAATCCTTCCTCGACATCTTCGACATCTACCTGCTGGAAGCCGTCATCAACGGCATCCTGCTCGGCGGCGTGCTGGCGCTCTTGGCGCTCGGGCTGAACCTGATCTTCGGCGTCATCGACGTCACCTGGATCTGCTACGCCGAGCTCGTGATGATCGGCATGTACGGCATGTACTACCTCGTGCAGGTGTTTCATCTGCCGTACTGGGCCGCCGCGCCGCTCGTCATCCTGCTGGTG
>DASVOL010000734.1:0-1678 GCA_036383375.1 Bradyrhizobium sp.
CATGAGCTGGCAGCCCTCGACCGATCCCGAACTCGGCGATCCCAAGACCTGCGACGCGCTGGATCTGATCATCGTGCCGCGCACCCGCGATCTCGGCGACGGTTTTGCCGTGCGCCGCGCGCTGCCGCACGGCAAGCGCCAGATGGTCGGGCCCTTCATCTTCTTCGACCATTTCGGCCCGGTGCAATATCTCGCCGGCAAGGGCATGGACGTGCGGCCGCATCCGCATATCGGGCTCGCCACCGTCACCTATCTGTTCGACGGCAGCATCATGCACCGCGACAGCGAGGGCAACATCCAGGAGATCCAGCCTGGCGCCATGAACCTGATGACCGCGGGCGCCGGCATCGCGCATTCCGAGCGCACCCCCGACGTGCAGCGCCGCGACGGCCAGAAGATGCTCGGCCTGCAAAGCTGGATCGCGCTGCCGGCGGGCAAGGAAGAGATCGCGCCGTCGTTCCAGCATTATGGCGCGGGCGACCTGCCGATGATTTCGGAGCGCGACTTCACCGCGCGCGTCATCGCCGGCTCGGCGTTCGGCATCAGCTCGCCGGTCAGCATGGTCTCGCCGTGGTTCTATACCGAGGTGACCGCGCAGGCCGGCACCTCGGTGCCGCTCGATCCTGATCACGAGGAGCGCGCGATCTATCTCGTCGACGGCGAGGTCGAGATCGCGGGCGACCGCCACGAAGGGCCGCGGCTGCTGATCTTCCGGCCCGGCGACCGCATCACCGTGAAGACGCTGCGGCCGACCCGCATGATGTTCCTCGGCGGCGATGCGCTGGAAGGGCCGCGCCACATCTGGTGGAATTTCGTCTCATCATCCAAGGAGCGGATCGAGCAGGCCAAACAGGACTGGAAAACCGGGCGTTTCGCGCAGGTTCCGCACGAACACGAGTTCATTCCACTGCCGGAGTGAGCTATTTCCTGTGATATCTCTTTGACATCCCTGGCTGCCCGCGCACCGCGTGCGGGCGCCGTTCTTTCGAAAGACCACGCCCATGACCGCGATGCTATCCAGCGATTTGCCCCTGCCCCGGATCGGCCGCGGCAAGGTGCGCGATATCTACGCCGTCGGCGACGACCGCGTGCTGCTGCTCACCACCGACCGGATCTCGGCATTCGACGTGGTGATGGCCGAAACCATTCCGATGAAGGGCGCGGTGCTGACCCAGATCAGCGCCTGGTGGTTCCGGCAGCTCGAAGGCACCGTGCCGCATCACATGATCAACGCCGATGCCGACGAGATCATCCGCGCGGTGCCTGAGCTGAAGAACCACCGTGCCGACATCCTCGGGCGCGCGATGCTGTGCAAGCGCACTACCGTGTTCCCGATCGAATGCGTGATCCGCGGCTACATCTCCGGCTCGGCGTGGAAGGAATACGCGGCCGAAGGCACGCTCGCCGGTGAGAAGCTGCCGGCCGGCCTGGTCGAAAGCCAGAAGCTCGAGCCTGCAATCTTCAGCCCGGCGACCAAGGCCGAGGCCGGCCATGACGAGAACATCACCGTGGCGCGGGTGCGCGAGATCCTGGGCGCCGACGTTGCCGCGACGCTCGAGAAGATGGCGCGCGACGTCTACGCTTACGGCGAGCAGACCAGCCGCGCCCGCGGCATCATCATCGCCGACACCAAGTTCGAGTTGGGCCGCGACAAGGACGGCCGCATCATCCTGATCGA
>DASVOL010000735.1:0-2005 GCA_036383375.1 Bradyrhizobium sp.
TCACCCCGCTGTCATAGGTCTTGGTGACGCCGCGCAGGCGCACCGCCCATCCGGCATCAGGTCCCGACAACGCAGGCTCCGCCATCGCGCGTCCGCACCCGTCAGTTCTTCGGCCTGAGCTCGACGCCGACCGCCTTGTTGACGAAGCGCAGCGTGTAGCCCTGCCGATAGTCGATGGTGCTCTTGACCACGCCGGCGCGCACCATCTTGTCGAAGAAGCTCGCCATCCGCTCGTCGGTCATGGCGCCGATGCCGTTCTTGATGGAATCGCCGGAATCGACGATTCCGTGCTCGCGCATCTTGGCGACGCAATAGGCCAGCAGCTCGTCGTTCATCTCGGGGTTGAGCTTCTTGATCATCGCATTGCCGGCCGAGTTGTCGCCGTAGACGTAAGTGTACCAGCCGACCACGGAGGCATCGACGAAGCGCTGCACCAGATCCGGCTTCTTGTCGACCAGGTCGCGGCGGGTCTCGATCAAGGTCGAGTAGGAGTTGAAACCATAGTCGGCAATCAGGAGAACATTCGGCTTGAAGCCGGCGGCCTTCTCCACCGCAAAAGGCTCCGAGGTGACATAGCCCTGCATCGCCGTCCGCTTGTCCACGATGAAGGGCTGCGGGTTGAAGGTGTAGGGCTTCACCTTGTTCTCGTCGAAGCCGTATTCGGATTTGAGCCACTGGAAGTAGCTGGTGATGCCTTCCTTCGAGATCAAAAGCGTCAGCGGCTTCAGATCCTCGATCTTGCCGACCTTGACCTCGGGATGGGTCAGGAAGACCTGCGGGTCCTTCTGGAACATCGCGGCGACGGCGACCAGCGGCACGTTGTTGGTGACGGCGTCGAAGGTCTGCAGCGAGTTCGCGCTCATGAAGAAATCGAGCTTGCCCGCGATCAGGAGCATGCGGTTGTTCTCGTTCGGACCGCCGGGCACGATTGTGACGTCGAGGCCGTATTTCTTGTAGGTGCCGTCGGCGAGCGCCTGGAAGAACCCGCCATGCTCGCCCTCGGCGACCCAATTGGTGCCGAACGAGACCTTGTCCAAAGTCTTGTCCTGCGCCCGCGCCGGGAGGAGGCCTGCGGAAACGCCGAGGGTGACGGCCAGAGCGGCCGTGGTTAACGCTCGCGGCAAAAAGGCCGGGATCATGGTTGGACTCCGTCGATCATTATGGCCCATGATGGAAGGCGGGAAGACGTGCACCACGCCCGGAGACGCGAACGCCTCACCGATGTTAAACAAACTAGCCTGCAAATCCATCCCATGAAACGCTTGTATTGAAACGACCGGCTTGATGACTTCTCAGCTTCCGCCCCGTGACTGGACCGCCATCCACTGGCCCGACCTTGCCAGGGACGCGGCCGCGCGCTGGATCGCGGTGCTGCCGCTGGCCGCGACCGAGCAGCACGGGCCGCATCTGCCGCTCGGAACCGACGTCATGATCGGCGAGGCGTATCTGGCGCGGGTTCGGGAGCTGCTGCCGGCGGCCATCCCGGCTGTGTTCCTGCCTTTGCAGCCGGTCGGCATCTCCACCGAGCACATCGATTTTCCGGGAACGCTGACCCTGCCGACCAAGGTGGCGCTGAGCAGCTGGATGGCACTCGGCGAGAGCGTGGCGCGCGCCGGCGCCAGGAAGCTCGTGATGGTGACGAGCCATGGCGGCAATTCCGCCGCGATGCAGCTGGTGGCGCAGGACCTGCGCGCGCAACACAAGATGCTGGTGGTGACCACGAGCTGGTCGCGCTTCGGCACGCCGGACGGGCTGTTCGATGCCGACGAATTGCGCCACGGCATCCATGGCGGCGCGGTCGAGACCTCGATCATGCTGGCGAAATATCCGCAAGCCGTGCGCAAGGATGCGATCGCGGACTTCAAGCCCGCGAGCGTGCAGATCGAGAAGGACCACCGCTTCCTGTCGACCCAGCGGCCGGCGCCGTTCGCCTGGCAGGCGCAGGACCTCAATCCGAGCGGCGCGATCGGCGATGCGACCAAGGCCTCGGCCGCGAAGGGCGAGC
>DASVOL010000736.1:0-20101 GCA_036383375.1 Bradyrhizobium sp.
ACATGCACAAGGCCCGCGCGCGCCGCCTCGCGCGGCGTTATGCCATTGAAATCGCGGCCGCCGAAGGCGACCTTGCCCGCATTGACCGGCAACAACCCCGATACGGCTCTCAGCAGCGTGGTCTTGCCGGCGCCATTGGGACCGAGCAGCGCCACCACCTCGCCGGCCGCGATCCTGATGTCGATGCCGTGCAGCACGCGGATCTTGCCGTAGCCGGATTGCAGCGCTTTCACCGAAAGCAGGGGTTCAGCCGCCGAGGTAAGCACTGACGACCTCCTTGTGAACGCGAATTTCAGCCGGGGTGCCGGCGGCCAGCGTACGCCCGAGATTGAGCACGGTGACCTGATGGCAGATGTCGAAGATCAGGTCGGCATGGTGCTCGACCAGCAGCACGCCAGTGCCGCGGGCGCTGATCGCCTTGATCAGGCTGGCCAGCCGTTCGATCTCGTCGTTGGAGAGTCCGGCGGCGGGTTCATCCAGCAGCAGGAAATCCGGATCGAGCATCAGCGCGCGGGCGATTTCGATGAAGCGCAGTTCGCTGTGCTGCAAGCGGTCCGCGCGCACATCGGCGAGGGTGTCGAGACCGACGACGCCGAGCAGCGCGCGCGCCTTCGTCGCCAGCATGCGCTCGTCGTGCGCATTGCGCGGCAGGGCGAGCAGCGACTCCACGAAACTCGCCCTGCCCTCCACCGTGCCGCCGATCATGACATTTTCCAGCACCGAGGCTTCGCCGATCACGCGCGGGGTCTGGAAGGTGCGTGCGATGCCGTTGGCCGCGCGCGTGACCGGCTGGCCCGCGGGCAACGCCGCGTCGCCGAGCGTCATGGTGCCGGCCTTCGCCGCGTAGTAGCCTGAGATCACGTTCAGCGTGGTGGTCTTGCCGCTGCCGTTCGGGCCGATCAGGCCGTGGATCCGGCCGGGCGCGACGTCGAGGTCGAGGCCATCGATCGCCTTCACATTGCCGAAGCTCAGCGCGATGCCGCGCAGCTGCAGCGGCTTGCCGCCATCGCGCCGGCGCACGATGTCGGCGAGCGCGGCCGGGCGCGGTACGATGGCGCGATTGCTGGCGAGCGGACGGCGGTTGCGGAAATCGAGCAGCGCCGCGATGCCGCCGGGCATCACCAGCACGATCAGGAGCAGCAGCACCGCGTAGAGGAAGGTCGACCAGGCCGCGAGCGGCGCCGCGATTTCCGGCAGGATGGTCAGGATGATGGTGCCGAGCATCGGCCCGAGGATAGAGCCGCGGCCGCCGATCAGGATAGCGATGAAGAACAGCACCGAGAGATCGAAGGTGAAGGCATCAGGCGTGATGTAGGTCTGCAGCGTCGCGAACAATCCGCCGGCGATCGCCGCCAGCGCGCCCGCGAACAGGAAGATCGCGATCAGCATCCTCGGCTTGGAGATGCCGCTGGCTTCGGCCGCGACCTCCGCGTCGCGCACCGCGATCAAGCCGCGGCCGAAGCGGCTGCGCGCGACATTGGCGCTCATCCAGGTGGTGAACGCGGCAAACGCGATACAGAGGCCGTAGAAGCCCCACGGCGTGTTGAATGGCGCCGGGAATTCCGGACCGGAAATGCCGATGCCGCCGCCGGTCACGCTCTGCCAGGCCAGCGCGATCTGGGTCACGATGGTCGCAAAGCCCAGGGTCGACATCGCGAAATAGAATGTGCGCAGGCGCAAGGCCGGCAGGCCGACGATGACGCCGAAGATCGCGCCGATCAGGCCCGCGATCGGCAACGCGGCGAACACCGGAATCGCCGGCATCACGTTGCCGGCGACCAGCACGCTGGTCGTGTAGGCGCCGAGCGTCAGCAGCGCGACATAGCCGATCGCGAGGTGACCAGCGAAGCCGACCACCAAATTGAGGCCCGACACCAGCACCCAGTAGATCGCGGCACGGGTGCCGATCAGCACCCAATAGTCGTTGCTGACGAAAGGCAGCAGCACCGCCAGCGCGAGGATGCCGAGGAACGGCAGGACGTGCGGCAGCACGGCACGCCATGCGCCGCTGTCGGTTCGGGGCGGAGCGGCTGCGACCGACGTCATCAGACTCTCCGCGCGGTCGAGACGCCGAACAGACCTTGCGGCGCGGCGAGCAGCACCACGATGAACAGCGTGAACACCGCAACCGAGGAGAAGATGCCGCCGACCAGGAAGTTCGCCGCCTGCTGGAACAGGCCGAGCGCGAGCCCGCCGATGATCGCGCCTCGGTTGTTGCCGAGCCCGCCGAGCGCCACCGGCACGAAGCCGTAGAAGTTGAGCAGCGCGCCATTGGCGAAGAAGGCGAGCAGCAGCTGCCCGCCGGAGAATCCGGCGATGCCGCCGACCACGCCGGCGAGCGCGTAGCTTGCGACACGCAGATTGCGTTCGGGCAGGCCGAGCGCCCGCGCCGCAAAATTGTCCTCCGCGATGGCGAGGAACGCGCGGCCGACCAGCGTGCGGCGATAGAGATATTCAAGGCCGATGATGGTGATCGCGCAGGCTGCGACCGGCAGCCAGAAT
This sequence comes from Bradyrhizobium sp., assembly GCA_036383375.1. Taxonomy (GTDB): domain Bacteria; phylum Pseudomonadota; class Alphaproteobacteria; order Rhizobiales; family Xanthobacteraceae; genus Bradyrhizobium. The sequence goes on from DASVOL010000736.1 coordinate 2,503, forward strand.
TTCTCGTCCAGCACGCCCTCGCCGAATCCTGCGATACGCGGGAACGGCTGCGGCTCGGTACCCCATTTGATCGCGGTGACCTGCTGGATCATCAGCGCGACCGCCAGCGTCGACAGCACGTAGAGATGCTGGTCGAGGCTTTTCAACACCGGCCGCACCGCGACGAATTCGGTGATGATCCCGATCACCGCACAGCACAGCAGCGTCAGCACGAAGCCGACCGCGATCGGCAGACCCAGCTTCAGCGTGAACATCGAGCCGAACACGCCGCCCAGCATCGCAAGCTGGCCAGCGGTGAAGCTCATCACCCGCGAGGTCGAGAACATCGTGTTGTAGGTGACGCCGACCAGCGCGTAGATCGCGCCAGCCGCGAGACCGGATGCAAGGATAGAGGCCAGCATCGGCTGCGCCCTCGCCCTTTTATGTATACCCGGGCGCCAGCGCGAAGGTGCCGTTCTTGGCGGTCGAGGATTCCGACATCACGATCTCTTCGGTCAAATAACCGTTATGCTCGGTCGGCGAGAACCGGTAATTGCCGAAATAGCCGGGATAGGTCGACAGCGAATTCCAATATTTGATGATGCCGGCGCTGTCGGTCGAGCCGCTCTCCGCGACGGCTTTCGCGATCAGCTCGATGCAATCGATGCCGCCGGCGACCCACCACAGCAGCGTATCGTTCAGCGCGACGTTGGCCTTGGCCAGGCGCGCAACCAGGTCCTCGCTCTTTGGCGGCAGCTTGCCGGCGCTGTCATAGCTGCAGCTCTTGTAGCCGATCGCATAGACCTTCTTCCAGTTCTCCGGTTTGGCGACAAGGCTCGCGAGCTCGCCCGACGCCATCGAGGGGTGGCCGACGAACGGAACGTCCCAGTTCATCGCGGCGCGGGTGTTGAACATGCGCGCCTCCATGCCGGTCGAGACACTCCACACCACGATCGCCTCGGCGCCGGCGTTCTTGGCGCGCAGCATGTCCGGCGTCATGTCGGGCTGCGTGGCATCGATATTGGCCTGATAGACCACTTCGGCGCCGTCCTTTTTGAACGCCGCGACAGAGGCGCCTACCGCGGTGACGCCATAGCCGGTAGTGTCGCCGATCACGGCGACCTTCTTCACCTTGAGGATCTTCAGGCAATAATTGCGCACCGCATCGTCCCACTGATTGTTCGACGGCGCGATGCGGAAAGCATTGGGGAACTTGACCGGATCGATCAGGGTCTCGACGACGCAGGGGTGCAGGTCGGGCATCTTGGCGCGCGCCATGATCGGCGTCGTCGCCAGCGCCTCGCCAGAATTCAGCGGGCCCCAGATCGCATGAACCTTGGCCTGGCTGATCAGCTCCTGCGTGGCGTTCACCGCCTTGGTCGGATCGCCCTGGGTGTCGCGCATCACGAGCTCGATCTTGCGGCCCTTCACGCCGCCCGCGCCGTTGATGGCGTCGACCGCGAAATTGACGCCACGGTTGAAGCCGACGGTCGGCGCCGAGCTCGGGCCGGTAATCGCCGCGAGGCAGCCGATCTTGATCGGTTCCGATTGGGCGATGGCGGGAGCCGGGAAGGAGAACGATGCGGCGCCGAGTGCGCCGGCGCTGCCCAATAAAACGTCACGGCGTGAAATGGCCATGTGATGCACTCCCTGTTTCCCTCTCGGCGCCCGTCGTTCGCTGCGGGACGTCCGTTGATTGATTTTCCGCACGCTCCGGGGCCGCGGTTTGAACAGACTCAAGTTTGAGCTGGATGTGAAGGTCTTGTCCAGCCCTTCCGCGGCATTGCGATCAGCAGAACTTTCATGGCCGCGGTCGCCGCGTCCAGTGCTCGGCATTGACAGCGCCAACCGGGATCTCTCCGGCGATGATCTTCGCAACCTGGCGCACGGTCTCCGACGATTGATGCTCGATCGCTTGCGGCGTCAGGCCGCCGACATGCGGCGTTGCGATGACATTGGGTAGCTTCGCGAGTTCCGGCGTCGGCATCTGGTCCGGCGCGCGGCCGACATCCATCGCCGCGCCCGCGATGCGGCGCTCGCGCAGGGCGGCCGCCAGCGCCGCCTCGTCGACGAGGTTGCCGCGCGACAGGTTGATAAAGAATGCGTGCCTCTGCATCCGCGCGAGAGCGGCCTGCCCGATCAGGTTCTCGGTCTCTGCATTGGCGATCGCGAGGCAGACGACATAGTCGGCGCGCGCCAGCAGATCGTCGAGCGAAACATGTTGGATCGCGGCATCATCCGGCGCCGCGAAGGGATCGGCGACCAGCACGTTCATGCCGAGCACCCTCGCGATCCCGGCCAGATAGCGCCCGATGCTGCCATAGCCGATGATGCCGATCGTGCTGCCCGCGAGCTGGCGGCCCATCACGACCTCGGGCGCCCTGCCCGCGCGATAGTCAGCGGTGGCGCGCGAGACGCCGCGCGACAGATCGACCATGAAGCCGAGCGCGAGCTCGGCGACTGACTGGACGAAGCCGGCGCTCGCCTGCGTCACCAGCACGCCGGCGGCGGATGCTGCCGCCACGTCGATGTTACGGATATCGACGGCACAGCGGACGAAGGCGCAGAGCTTCGGCAGCAGTGCAAAGATTTCCCCTCGCCCCAGCGTCATGCGGTCGGCGACGATGATGTCGACATCGGCCGCGGCCTCAACCAGTGCCGCCGCGTCGAGCGCCTCGTCGCCCTCATACAGCCTGACGTCGGCGACCGCGCGCAGACCGTTCAGGCTGCGCTCGCCGTAATAGTCGCGGCGCATCTGCGGTGTATGGGCGAGGAGGACCTTCACGTTTCCATCCCCCTAGTAGCCGAGCGCATGCGGCAAGGCCGTGCTGATGGCGGGCACGAACGCGATCACCAGCAAGCACAGCAACAGCAGGCCCAGATAGCCTGATATCGGCTTGATGGTCTGCTCAATCGGCACGTTGCCGATCAGGCAGGCGCCGTAGAGGCCGAGACCAAGTGGCGGCGCAAACAGTCCGAGCCCCATCGCGATGACGAGCACGACGCCGAAATGCAGGGGATCGATGCCGAGCTTGACCGCCACCGGCAGCAGCAGCGGACCGAAGATGATCAGCGCCGCGGCGCCCTCCAGCACCGAGCCCATCACCACCAGCACCAGGATCGACAGCAGCATGAACAGCCAGACGCCGTGACTGCCCGAGATCGCCAGCATGAGCTCGCCGACCGCGTGCGGCACCTGCTGCAGTGTCAGGATGAAGGCGAGCGACTGCGCCGCCGCGACGATGAACAGCACCAGGCCCGAACGAACAGCCGATTGCACGAAGCAATGCGCGAGGCTCCTGGCGCCGAGCTCGCGGAACAACAGGCTGCCGACGGCGATGGCGTAGACCGCAGCGAACGCGGAGATCTCGGTTGCGGTGGCGAAGCCGCTCTTGAAGCCGAAGAAGATCATGAAGATCAGCCCGAACGAGGCGATCGCGCCGGTCCACAGGCCAGATACTGCGGCACGCGGCTCGGCTTCCTCAGTCGCGGCGGGACGCTTGCCGAACACGATCGATACCGCGATCAGTGCCAGCGCCATCAGCGCGGCCGGAAGCATGCCGGCAACGAACAATCCGCCGATCGATAGATTGGCGACGAAGCCGAGGATGATCAGGTTGATGCAGGGCGGAATGGTTTCCGCCATCACGGCGGAGGCGGCGAGCAGAGCCACGGCCCCGCCCGGGTTCTGCCGCGAGCGCCGCGCGGCCGGGATCAGCACCGAGCCGACGGCTGCGACGTCGGCCATCTTGGAGCCGGAGATGCCGGAAAACAGCACCATCGACATCACCATCACGACGTTGAGCCCGCCGCGCATCCGCCCGACCGCGCGCTGCAGCAGCTCGATCAGCCGCACCGACATGCCGTTGGCTTCCATCAGATAGCCGACCAGGATGAAGAACGGGATCGCCAGCAGCACGAAATTGTCGATGCCGCGCGCCATCTGCTGGGCGAAGATCACGCCGGGCAGCGTGCCCTCGACCCAGATGAAGATCAGCGCCGCCAGCGCCAGCGCAAAGCCGATCGGCAATCCGCCGAACAGCGTGAGGAAGAAGCCGATCAGCATCAACGTCTGCGACGACGGCACCGACGATGGTGCCAGCGCATCCCAGGCCAGATAGAGGCCGACGATGATTGCGGTCGTGACGATGCCGGCCACCATGTCGCGCAGCGGCCGGCCGCAGAACGTCTCGAACGCGAAGATCGTCATGAACGCCGCACCGACGCCCATCGGATAGAACGTCCATTCCAGCGGCAGGCCCGAGCCGGAGGTCTGGCCGGTGGTCAGCCAGCCCATCTTGATGGCGTTGAACGCGACGGTGCCTGCGATGATGGTGACGAGCAGCGCGCCGACCGCATCGGCGACCCGCCGCACGCCCGGCGGCAGCATGTCGACGAAGAAGGCGACGCCGAGATTCTCGCTGCGCGCCAGCGCGCTGGCCGCGCCGAAGAAGCTCGACCCGACCATCAGGCCGCGGGCGACGTCGTCGGACCATTCGACCGGCGCATTGAACAGGAAGCGGGCCAGCACCGAGACGCACACCACCACGAGATCGGCGGCGAGCAGGACCGCGGCGATCGCGTCACTGATGGCGAGCAGCGGCGCCGTGATCCGATCGGTGCTGCTTCTCGTCGCAACTGCGGCGACTGACATGCGCCGACCTCAGGCCTGGGTGGCGCGGATCAGCTCGACGACGGCCTTCGCCTCGGGCCGCGCCTTGATGAAATTGTCGGTCTGCGGCAGCACGCGCTTGCGGAACGCCTCCTTGTCGCATTCGACGACGGTGACGCCCTTCTCGACCAGGGTCGCCAGCGCCTCCTTCTCCACCGCAAGACCATGCGTGCGGGTGTCGGTCGCGGCCTGTTTCGCCGCGTCGAGGAAGCCTTCGCGCAGCTTCGGGGCCATACGGTTGAAGGTGGTGTCGCTGAAATAGACCGCGAGCGGCGAGAAGATGTGCTGGGTCAGCGCGTAATGCTTCGCGGTCTCGTAGAACTTGCTGGCCAGGATGGTCGGCGGATCGTGCTCGAGGCCGTCGAGCACGCCGGCTTGCAGCGCCGTATAGATCTCGCCGAACGCCAGCGGCGTGGCGGCAGCCCCCATCAGGCGCAGGCATTCGGTGATGATCGGGTTGGGCAGCGTGCGAATCTTCAGGCCGGCGAGATCTTCCGGCGTCTTCACCGGCTTCTTCGCCAGCACGCTGCGCGCGCCGAAATTGTAGGCCCAGGCGATGATGTGGATGTTGCCGCCCTTCAGCAGTGCATCCTCGATCGGCTTCGCCGCGCCGGCATCGAACGCCTTGGTCTGCTGCTGGTAGCTGGTGAAGAGGTAGCCGAGATCGAACGTGCCGACCAGCGGCACGAGGTTCGCCGAGATCGACGAGCCCGAGACCATCAGGTCGATCACCCCGAGCTTCACCGAGTTGATGACGTCGATCTCCTGGCCGAGCTGGTTGTCGGGGAAGAAGGTGACTTCGATCTGCTCGCCGAGCCCGTTCGCCTTCAGGCTCTTGACGAGGTTGTCGTAGTAGACGCGGCCGTTGGCATATTTGGGGTCGTTCGGAAGCGACGACGAGCACCGCATCTTCATGGTCGCGGCCTGGGCGCGGCCGATGATGGCGGGCGCGGCGGCGAGCCACGCCGCGGCTGCGGCTGACGACCGCAACACGATGCGGCGGTTCACGTGCTTCGAGATCATGGTGATGCTCCTCCCCAGGAACGGATCTTGTTGTCTCAGCCACCCGCCTTGTTGGCGTGAGCTTGGCAGCCGTTTTGTCATAATGTATGACAAAATGAATTCGGTTGTGCAAGAGCGCCGCGGAGTCGGTGCGGGCAACCAACCGCAGCGAGGCTTCCGATGTTCCAGACCCCCAACGCGTTGCGCCGGAGCGTGCACAGCCAGGTCGCCGATCGGGTCGGCAGCAGCATCGTGCGCGGCGAGATCGGCGTCGGCGAGACGCTGCCGCCGGAAATGCAGATCTGCGAGATGATGGACGTCAGCCGCACCGTGGTGCGCGAGGCGATGCGGACGCTGACCGGCAAGGGGTTGATCGAGTCGCGGCCGAAGAGCGGCACGCGGGTGCGGCCGCCCGAGCAGTGGAATCAGCTCGACCCCGACGTGCTGCGCTGGCACCTCGAGACCGCGGAGATCGATCGCTATCTGGCAAAACTGTTCCAGTTGCGCTCCGCGGTCGAGCCGGCAGCGGCGGCACTCGCCGCGATCCATGCCGAGCCTGACGACATCGCCCGGATCCGCGCCGGCTGCGACGGCATGGACGCGGCAAGGACCAACGAGGACTTCGTCGCCGCCGACATCATGTTCCATCAGGCGATCTATTTCGCGACCCGCAACGAATTCTTCTGGCCGATCGCGCAGATGTTCGAGATCACCCTGCGCCAGAGCTTTACGATCGCAGCCCCCGGCTCGCACCGCCCGCGCGCGCTGATCGAGCACCGCGCGGTGCTGGACGCGATCGCCGCGGGCGATGCCGAGGCTGCACGCGAGGCGACGGTGCTGCTGCTGGCGCACTCCGCCGACGATCTGGTGCGGATTCGGGGACGGGAGTTCGAGACACCGGGCAGGCCCGCGCGCAAGTAACGACGGCGGTGGTTACGAATACACACCTTTCTCCCCATCGTCGTCCCTGCGAAAGCAGGGACCCATACGCCGCGGCGGATGTTGTGAACGAGACTCGTCGTTCCGGTGTCGTACAACGACTCTCATTCGTGGTTATGGATCCCTGCTTTCGCAGGGACGACGATGAGGATGGCTCTCGATTCAAGTAGTCACACCATGCGGTGTCATCGCCCGGCTCGACCCGGCGATCCTGTATTCCAGAGGCGCCGGTGCTTGAATCGAGAAGCCGCGGCGTACTGGATCGCCCGGTCAAGCCGGGCGATGACAGTGTGCATTGGGACGCGGCTTTGCATTCCCGCACCTCACGGCGGCTTGCACACGCCACTGCGCAGCGCCGCTATTTCGACCGCGCCACCGTGGTGCCGTCCCAATCCTCATCGCTGGGGTTGGCGAGCTGATGCCTGCATCGCGCGATCATCTGCGTCGAGGCCGCGTCCGTACCGCGGAGTTGCAAGGTCCTCTCGAACGCCGCGATCGCTGCGGTGAAATCGCCGGCGCGCCAGGCCGCGAGCCCGGCCTCATACGGCGCGATCCAGTCGCGCGCGATCGTGCCCTCGTCGGCCATGGCGATCAACTCGTAGATCTCGAGCCCGCCGGCGCGGCCGTAGACCGCGAGCCGGTCGAGCTCGCGGACGACGATGCGATCACCGGCCAGACGCCGCGTCTCTGGACCGATGATGATGGTCGATCCATAGACCTTGTTGGTGCCCTCGAGGCGGCTTGCGATGTTCACGGCATCGCCGATCACAGTATAGTTGAGCCGCACTTCCGAGCCGATATTGCCGACCAGCATGTCGCCGGAATTGATGCCGATGCGGATCCTGACCGCCTCTCCCTTGTCGTCGGCGAGGCCGGCCTGCGCGACCGCACGCTGGCAGGCGAGCGCCGCCCGGCAGCAATCAGCGGCATGATCCGGATTGGCCGCAGGTGCACCCCAGAACGCCATGACGGCGTCGCCGATGAATTTGTCGATGGTGCCGCTCTCCTGCTGGATCGCCGCGGAGACGATGTCGAAATAGCGCGACAGCAAGGGGATGATGCGGTCGCCGAGCCGTTCCGACATGCCGGTGAAACCGGCAAGGTCGACGAACATCACGCTCATCGGCCGCACCGCACCGCCGAGCCGCGCGCCGTTGCCGTCGCTGACCAGCCGCCGCACCAGATCGGCCGGAATGTATTTGCGGAACGCAGCGAGCCCCTGCGCCATGTCGCCGATCGCACCCGACAGGTTCTCGATCTCGGCAAGGCGCGACGGATGCCGCTCGACCTTGTCGAGGTCGAAGCGCTCGACATGCCTGATCTCGCCGACCACCTTGATCAGGGGCGCCGCGATCAGGCGCTGCGCCAGCCAGGCCGACAACAGCCCCGCGGCCGCGATCAGGGCCGCGAGCCCGATCAGCAGGTTGCGGATCGTCATTCGTACCGGGCCGAGGAATTCGGATTCCGGCACCACCGTCACCAGCGACCAGCCCGGGAACGAGATCGGCGTCAGCACCGCCTGATAGGCCTGCCCGTCCCGCGTCACCTGGGAGCGGAACGCCTCGCCCTCGCCGGGATCGTAGGCTTTGCCGGCCTGCTTGATCGCGTCGACCGCAACCGGCAGCAGCGGATGGTCGGTCTTCAGCGCATTCAGCTCGTCGGCGTCCTGATCCGGGGACGCGATCACGCCGCCGTCGCGATCGAGCAGGAAGGCGCCCGCCGACTTGCCGACCGTGAGCTGCGAGAGGAAGTTCGACACCCGGGTCAGCTCGATGATGATGGCGAGCACGCCGGTGCGCTCGCCGTCGACGTCGATCGGCACCGACAGCATCGCGGCCAGCCGCTCGCCGCGGGGCAGCGTCGTCAGCGTCGACCATTGCTGGTCGCGGGCTGCGATCGAATCGCGAAACCAGGGCTGCTCCGTGACCAGGTACTTGCTGTCCTCGACCGTGCTGCCCTTCGGCTTGATGTCGATGCCGGCATAATCGTATTGATCGGCGCGCAGCTTGCGGTCGGGCGAGATGGTCAGCATCTCGACGCCGGCGTCGCCGAGCTTGTGGGCGCCAAAAAACGAGCCATCCGGCCAGCCGAACGCGACCCATGAAATGGTCGGTTGCGACTGCAGCTGCGACAGGAACACGAACTGCCGCTTGCGCGCGTCGCGGGCATCCAGCACCTTCTCGGTCAACAGCGTCCGCACCGCCGTCATCGACGAGCGCGCTTCGGTCGTGATCGACTGCAACTCGTCGCCGACCGCGGAGACGATCTGGTCGTTGATGGTGTCGGCCAGCGTCTGGCTCACCCGTTGTGCGGTGCGCCACCACAACAGGTGTACGCCGACGGCGCTGACCACGATCGAGGTCAGGACGAGGGCGGAGATGGCGCTGCGGATGCCGATGCGCATCGATGAGGTCCGGATCAGCGGTTGCTTTACCGCATTACGGAACATATCCGCGATTGTTTCACCAGCCCGGGACGCAACGCAGCCTCCGGACACGGGCCTGTGACCATAGTTGAATGCATCTGCGACGAAACTTCTGGATTGTTGGCAGCGTACACGCCAAGAGAAGACAGCTATCTTCGAAGGTTCCTTGATGCACGACGTCACGATCCCGGCCGCCCTGATCGCCGGTCTAGTCAGCTTCCTGTCGCCCTGCGTGCTGCCGCTGGTGCCGCCCTATCTGATCTACCTGACCGGTGCGACCATCGAGCAGGTCAACCAGGACGGCGCCACAGCGGCCTCCAAGCGCGCCGTGATGACGGCAGCGGTGATGTTCGTGCTCGGCTTCTCGACCGTGTTCGTGGCGCTCGGCGCCAGCGCCTCGATCGTCGGCGGGCTGGTGCGCGCCTGGTCGGCCGAGCTCTCGATCCTGGCCGGCATCGTCATCATCATCATGGGCCTGCACTTCCTCGGCATCACCCGGATCGGCCTGTTGATGCGCGAGGGGCGGCTGACCGCGCCCAAGCCGGTCGGACTGTGGGGCGCCTATGTCATGGGGCTGGCGTTCGCCTTCGGCTGGACGCCCTGCATCGGGCCGATCCTCGCCGCGATCCTCTCGATTGCAGCCGCGGAGGCCACGGTGACCAAGGGCGCCGGCCTGCTCGCGGTCTATTCCGCCGGGCTCGGCATCCCTTTCCTGCTCGCCGCCTTCATGGTCAAGCAGTTCTCCTCGGTGTTCGCGCGGATGAAGCGCCATCTCGACACCGTCGAGCGCGTGATGGGCGTGCTGATGGTGGTCACCGGCATCGGCTTCCTGACCGGCGCGGTGTCGGGTGTCAGCGTCTGGCTGCTGGAAACCTTCCCGGCGCTGCAAAATATCGGCTAGGCGCGTAACAAGCCCGCCATGTCAGGCGAAACTCCCACCAAGACGCAGCCGTAGCTTTTGGCTGGCGCCTTTGCGTTCGCACTGAACGCCGGCGCCGGCGGCGTGGCGGAATATTGGGAGGGTTTCGCATGAACTCCATCGTCAACCTGCTGATTCTGCTGCCGGCGCGGATCGCCGCGCATTTTGCCTGGGCCGGGCCGCTGCTCATGCGGATCATCGTCGGCTACACCTTCATGCTGGCCGGCTGGGGCAAGCTCACCAACCTCGCCCAGGTCACCGAGAACTTCGTCGGCTGGGGCATCCCCTTCCCGACCATCCTCACCCCCTTCGTGTCCGGCGTCGAATGCTTCGGCGGCGCGATGCTGATCCTCGGCCTGTTCACCCGCATCCCCGCGGCGATGCTCGCGGTGGTGATGATCGTCGCCATCAAGTCGGCGAAATGGGGCGACGTCGACTCGCTGGAGACGCTGCTCGGCTTCGAGGAAGCGACCTATTTCGCCGCCTTCATGTGGCTTGCGATCGCAGGTCCCGGCGCCGCCTCGCTGGACCGCCTGCTGGTCAACGCGACCGAGGGCCAGAAGGCGCCGACCTGAGCGTAACCCGGAAGCCCGGCTCACAATCCCGTGAGCGCGCGAGCCTCGATCCCGGTGGCCCCGTAGCTCAAACGACCCTCGCCTCCGGGAGCGCGCCATGAGACTTGTCCGCAGCATCGCAATTCTCATGGCGTTGAGCGCGTCGCCCTCACTTGCGGCGGACGCCCCGGCATGGAGCGGCTGGAGCCACGATCTGTTCGCGCGCGCCACGACCGAGCAGCGCTTCGTCATCCTCGATCTCGAAGCGGTGTGGTGCCACTGGTGCCACGTGATGGAGAAGACCACCTACGCCGACCCCAAGGTGCAGGAGTTGCTCGCGGCGAAATATCTCCCGGTCCGCGTCGACCAGGATGCCAATCCGGATCTCTCGAGCCGCTACGGCGACTGGGGCTGGCCTGCGACCATCGTGTTCGCGCCCGACGGCAGCGAGATCGCCAAGATCAGGGGCTACATCGAGCCGGAGCGGATGCAGGCACTGCTCAAGGCCATCATCGACGATCCCTCGCCGGGCCCGTCGGTCGGCGAGGCGTTCGAGATCAAGCCCGCCACCTCGGCCTTTCTCGGCAAGGCGCAACGCACCGGGCTGACCAGGACGTTCGACGAATCCTACGACGACAAGCTCGGCGGCTGGGGCGAGAACCAGAAATACATCGACGCCGACAGCCTCGATCTTGCGATCAGCCGCGCCGAAGCCGGCGACGTGACGGCAACAAAGCGCGCAAGGCAGACGCTCGATGCCGCGGTCGCGCTGATCGATCCGGTCTGGGGCGGCGTGTTCCAGTATTCGGAAGCCGGCTCCTGGAGTCACCCGCATTTCGAGAAGATCATCTCGTTCCAGTCGCAATATCTCCGGCAGTACAGCCAGGCTTATGCGCAATGGAAGGATCCGAAATATCTCGCGGCCGCGCGCAACGTCGAGCGTTACCTGACGGATGTCCTGCTGAGCCCCGACGGCGCCTTCTATGTCAGCCAGGACGCCGATCTCAATCACGAAGTCGACGGCCACGCCTATTATGCGCTTGATGATGCCGCGCGCCGCAAGCTCGGCCTGCCGCGCATCGACAAGAACCTCTATGCGCGCGAGAACGGCTGGGCGATCTCAGGCCTCGTGGCCTATTACGACGCGAGCGCCGATCCCAAGGCCCTCGCAGTCGCCGAGCACGCCGCGAGATGGGTGGTCGCCAATCGCGTGCTGCCGGAGGGCGGCTTCCGCCATGGCGAGACGGATCGCGGCGGCCCGTTCCTCGGCGACACCGTCGCGATGGGACAGGCCCTGCTTGATCTCTACGCCGCGACCGGCAATCGCGACTGGCTGACGTCGGCGGTGCGAGCCGGCGACTTCGCCGCGACGTTCCGCGACGACGCCGGCGGCTTCTTCACCTCGAAAACGTCGGAAGGCCAAGCCGGCGTGTTCGCGAAACCCGCCAAGCTGATCGACGACCAGATCCAGGTCGCGCGCTTCATGAACATGCTCAATCGCTATACCGGCAGCGACGGCACCCGCGAACTGGCGGCGCACGCGATGCGCTATCTCGGTGCGGCTTCGAGCGAGATGCCGCGGCCAATGCCCGGCGTGCTGCTCGCCGATGAGGAGCTGGCCACCGAGCCGACGCATGTCACGATCGTCGGACACAAGGAGGACACGCGTGCGCAACGCCTGCATGCGATCGCCCGCGCCCTGCCCGCCCGCTACAAGCGGCTCGAATGGCTCGACCTGCGCGAAGGCAAGCTGCCCAACCCGGACGTCGACTACCCCGACCTCGGCGAGCCCGCGGCCTTTGCCTGCAGCAACCGCATCTGCTCATTCCCCGCGTTCAGCGCCGAGGAGTTGCAGGCGAACGTGGCGCAGATGGCGAAGCTGAAGCCGGCGCGCGCGGCGCAAAACTGATTAAAATGCAGCCAGTGCGCTGCAGCAAACCGATGGCCCGGCGCAATGAAATACTCTTTGGCCGGCGGTGTTTGACATGGAGCGGGCGTCAGACCCGGATCAAACAAAATTTTCTTTTGAAACGCTGTAACCAAATCGGCTGCTACCCCGTAGCTGATGTTGGACGAGCACTCAAATCGCGGGAAGCACCGCGCCGCGGACGCCCCTGCGATCTGATTGTTCTCCGAATGTCCATCCGTTGTGCGGTCCGGGATCGAACGATCGAAGGATGCTCACGGCGCCATGTTTTTTTGCTGTCAAACAATCACCGAGGAGATCGTCATGAAGTTGAATTCGAAGTCCGGCGCAACGCTCGCCGTTGCTGCGGCCACCCTGTTCCTCGCCGGCTCCGTGGTTTCGACCACCTCGACGGCCGCGAATGCCGCCACGGGCAAGTGCATGGCCGGCAACGCCTGCAAGGGCCAGAGCGCCTGCAAGGGCGGCGCGAATTCCTGCAAGGGCCTGAATGCCTGCAAGGGCACCGGCTTCTCGCTGAGCTCCGAAAAGCAGTGCAACGCGATGGGCGGCAAGTTCGTCAAGGGCTGATCGCATCGTCCCAAGAGGGCCCGGCGACTGCGCCGGGCCCTTTTCACGCCAAGGCGCGGATAAATGATCCCGGCATTGGTAACCAAAGCGGACCACATCCGTAGCTAACTTTGGGTGCAGCCTTCGGCCAACTCACGCGGCTTGCGGGCGGCGCCCGTTCAATCATCTTGCAACCATCTTGCACAAGGAGACGCTCATGAAGCTTACAACCAAGTCCGGCGCCACCCTCGCCGCCGCAGCAGCGACGCTTTTCCTGGCCGGCGCCGTGGTGTCGACGCAGTCCTACGCTGCGAGCGAAGGCAAATGCGTCGGCGCCAATGCCTGCAAGGGCCAGAGCGCCTGCAAGGGCGGCAACCACGCCTGCAAGGGTCAGAATGCCTGCAAGGGCCAGGGCTTTGCGGAGATGACGAAGGCCGACTGCACCGCGGCGAAGGGCAAGTTCAAGGCCGGGTGAACGGATCGGACCAAGCGGGGCCCGGTGTAGGCCGGGCCTCGTTTCCATGATAGTTTTCTGAAGTTGGGCGCTGCGATCCAAGCGCCGGAAGCGCGGAGCCGCCATGAACGTTGCGAGCCGATCACCGGACAAGTCGGTGCTCGCAGAGCGCCCGCTGCAATCGGCCAAGCCGCCGTTCCTCGGCTTCGGCCTCGGCCTGCGTGCCCAGCACTACGACGAGATCCTGAACGGCAATCCGCCGATCGACTGGTTCGAGGTGATCAGCGAGAACTACATGCTGCCGGGCGGCCAGCCGCTGCGCATCCTCGACCGGATCTGCGCGCGCTATCCCGTGGTGATGCACGGCGTCTCGCTGTCGATCGCCTCCACCGCGCCGCCGAATTTCGACTATCTGCAGGGCCTGAAAGACCTCGCAGTGCGCGTGCAGCCGAAGTGGGTATCGGACCATCTGTGCTGGACTGGCGTGCACGGCAAGAACCTGCACGATCTGCTGCCGATCCCCTACACGCAGGAGGCGCTCGATCACGTCGTGAGCCGGGTGCAGCTGGTGCAGGATTTTCTCGGCCGCGCCATCGTGCTCGAGAATGTCTCGACCTATGTGCAGTTCAACAATTCCGAGATGACGGAGTGGGAATTCCTCTCCGAGCTGTCGCGCCGCTCCGGCTGCTGGCTGCTGTTCGACATCAACAATGTCTATGTCAGCGCCTTCAACCACGGCTACGATCCGATGGCCTTCCTGAACGGCATTCCGCCCGATCGCGTGGTGCAATTCCACATGGCGGGCCACAGCCACATGGGCACCCACATCATCGACACCCACGACCATCCGGTGTGCGAGGATGTCTGGGACCTCTATGTCGCGGCCTTGAGGCGGTTCGGACGGGTCTCGACCATGATCGAGCGCGACGACAACATTCCGCCGCTCGACGAACTGGTGTGCGAGGTCGAGCGCACCCGCGAGATCGCGGAACAGGTGCTGCCTGCGGGCGCGCCCGCAGCATGAGCGACTTCGCGCGCCAGCAGGGTGACTTCCAGCGCGCCATCCTCACCGGCGACGAGGGCATCCTGACGGAAATCCTCGACAGCCCCAAGGAGACGCGCGCGACGCTGTTCGGCGTCTACCGCTATGCCTACGGCTCGCGGCTGGTGGAAGCGATGCGTAACGACCACGAACTGCTGCATCGCTATCTCGGCGACGAGATGTTCGACGAGATGGGCCAAGCCTACGTCAAGGCACGGCCATCCGAGCACCCGAACCTGCGCTGGTTCTCGCAAGGATTGCCGGATTTCCTGAAGGCCACCGCCCCCTACAGCAACCATCCCGTGCTCGGCGACCTCGCCGCGCTGGAGAAGGGGCTGAACGACGCCTTCGACGCCGCCGAGGGCGCCGCGCTCGCGCTGGAGGCGATGGCTGGCTTCGCGCCCGAGCAGTGGAACGACCTGGTGCTCCAGCCGCATCCGAGCGCTGCCAGGGTCGACCTGTCGACCAATGCGGCTGCGATCTGGATGGCGCTGAAGAACGAGGAGCCGCCGCCGGAAGCGGAGGCGCTCGCCGAACCTGCGCGCCTCCTGATCTGGCGCCAGGACACCACGCCGATGTTCCGCGAGCTGCCGACCGAGGAAGCGATGATGTGGGACGAAGCCTCTGACGGCGTTCCGTTCGGCGTGCTCTGCGAGATGCTCGCGACCTACGACGATCCCGACAATGCCGCAGCGCGCGGCGCCGGCTATCTGCATGGCTGGATCACGGCGGGACTTCTGACAGCGGCTTCCATCTGCAAATAAAGGGCCCGCGACATGGGCGCCGGCATCGCCAGCCATTGCATCGAACGCCTCACCTGGGACGAGGTCGCGCGGCGAGTTGCGGCCAAGCGGCCGGCGATTCTGCCGATCGGGGCCGCCGCCAAGCAACACGGTTTCCATTTGCCGCTGAACACCGACCGCCTGCAGGCCGAATGGTTTGCAGCGCATCTTGCGGAACGCATCGACGCGCTGATCTGGCCGACCATCACCTACGGTCACTACCCCGCTTTCGTCGAATACGCCGGAAGCGCCAGCCTGTCGGCAGCAACGTTCGAAGCCATGGTGCATGAGATCGCCGCCGGCATCCTCGACAGCGGCATCAGCACATTGTTCGTGCTCAACACGGGAATCAGCACCCTGGCTCCGGTCGAACGCGCGGTGGCGCCCTTCGAGCCGGCCCGCGTGAGACATCTGCGGCTCTACCAGGGCCCGCGCTTCCGCCGCACCGCCGAGCAGATCTCCGAGCAACGCCATGGCAGCCATGCCGACGAGCTGGAGACATCCCTGATGCTGGCACTGGCGCCGGACGTGGTCGATCCGGACCGCGCCGAAGCCAGCCCCGTGCTGCGGCACGAGGTACCCGGCCGCCTGACGCCGTCGGACAGCACGTCGCCGAACTACAGCCGCTCCGGCAGTTACGGCGATCCGACGCGCGCGACGTCAGCCAAGGGCGAGGCGCTGCTCGCGGCGATTCTCGACGATCTCAGCGAACAAGTGACCGCGGCCCTCGGCGAGAACGCCGCGCCCCAGCCGCGCGGCAAGCAGCGATGAAGAGCATCCCGACCTATCGCGTGATCGCCGCCGCGATGCTGGTCGCGGCGATCCTGATCGGCATCGCATCGTGCCACGTCAGGGCGCAGTCCGAGTTCATGCGCGGCGAGGGCATGCCTTACGACGCCTTCGACCGGCTGCCCAAGACCGATCTCGACGTCGCCGGCGCCACAATTCATGTCGGATTTGCCCCCGGCGAGATGGCGCTGCCCAAGGAAAAAATATTCGACTGGATCAAGGCGTCCGCCCGCGCGGTCTCGACCTATTACGGCCGGTTTCCCGTCAGCTCGTTGCGGCTCTTGATCGTGCCGGTCGACGGTTCGCGGGTTCGCGGCGGCACCACCTGGGGCTATCGCGGCGCCGCGATCCGGCTGCCGATCGGTCGCGACGCGGGCGCGGGCGATCTCAAGCGCGACTGGGTGATCGTGCACGAGATGGTGCACACCGCCCTGCCCGATCTCGACGATCGCTACGGCTGGCTGTCGGAGGGGCTCGCGGTCTATGTCGAGCCGGTCGCGCGGGTGCAGGCCGGCGATCTCACGGCGCGGGAGATCTGGCTGGCGATGCTGCGCGACATGCCCAAGGGCCTGCCGCAAGCCGGCGACGAGGGCCTCGACCATACAGACACCTGGGGCCGGAAATACTGGGGCGGCGCGATGTTCTGCCTGTTCGCCGATGTCGAGATCCGCAAACGCACCGGCAACAAGTTCGGCTTGCAGGATGCCATGCGCGGCGTGCTCGCCGCCGGCGGCAACCACGAGAAGGACTGGCCGATCGCGCGGGTGCTCTCGACCGCCGACAAGGCGGTCGGCGTCGACGTGCTGACGCGGCTGCACGGCGAATGGGGATCGAAGCCCGTGACGCCTGATCTCGCCGGACTGTGGCGCGATCTCGGCGTCAAGCTCCAGGGCGACAGCGTCGATTTCGACGACAGCGCGCCGCTGGCCGCTATCCGCAAGGCGATCACCGAAGCGCGCGCGGGATAGCCAGCGGCTTCGCGGCTGCACACAGCCCAACTGCGCTGGATTTTGCCGGCGCGATATCGGACTATCGGAGAATCGCCACAATCCACACGGGAGACCGATGGCCGACGTTCATCAGACACGCGCCAACTGGCCGATCTTCCGTTCGCTCCGCGCGTTCCGTCCGGGCGACCTGCCGGGCGATTTGATCGCCGGGCTGACGCTCGCCGCGATCGCAATTCCGGAGCAGATGGCGACCGCCCGGCTCGGCGGCTTCTCGCCGCAGATCGGCTTCTTCGCCTTCATGGCCGGCTCGCTTGGCTTTGCGATGTTCGGCGCCAACCGCTTCCTGTCCTGCGGCGCCGATTCCACCATCACGCCGATCTTCGCGGCCGGTCTGGCGCTGATGGCGACCGCCGGCTCGCCCGACTATCAGTCGCTGGCGATGGCACTGGCGCTGATGGTCGGCGCGATCATGATCGCCGGCGGCCTGTTCAAGCTCGGCTGGATCGCCAATCTGCTGTCGACGCCGGTGACGGTCGGCTTCCTCGCCGGCATCTCCGTCCACATCCTGGTCTCGCAATTGCCCGGCGTGCTCGGCCTGACCACGCCGGACGGGCCGACG